>JAZGGT010000711.1:0-2069 GCA_036480555.1 Bacteroidales bacterium
TGAGAGTCCGTATCTCCTGTCCAATGATATTGGTTATCACAAGCTTTTGCATGTTGTTTTCAGCCTTGATATGCAGGATGTCACCAGCCGGGTTTGGATACATGCTGAATCTCGTCTGGTATAGATCATTAACAGCACCAGGCTGTTCACCTTCCGCGAAATCATCGAACAGTGCAATGTCGTTATAACTTCCCATACCGATTCCACCTTCAGTTCCCAGTGCATCATCCGTAACAGCCAGGTATTCAGCTCCATCTATGTACGCAGTTACGGTTGTTCCGGTCCGCACCAGCCTGTAGTCATGATAAGCCGTATCACTGACGGCAGGCGTTGCATTCAGATCCCCTACTTCGACTACTCCGGCTGTATCAACAAGATAGATCCCGTTAATATCTTCACCGGTGAAGCGCATATAAGAATAATTTTCACCATCCTCATATCCAAAGGCAATGATGAAATCTGCTTTTGGATCCAGTGCACCGCTCTTGATCTTGTTGAGTTTTGCCTTCAGGCTGATATCAAAGTCACCATAGGCATCATCCATATTATATACTGCAACACCCCCGGGCGTACCGTTAATGGGAGCAGGTCGTCCATTAATTATCAGACGGGCATCAGCTTCATCATCGGCAACAATCCATTTCTGGAATCCAGGAGGCGTGAGGTCATAACTCCCGATATCCCCAAAATTTTCTATATCGCTGAATTCGATTGGCTGAGGTGCACCGATATAGAAAATAATACGCGGAGCCGCGGGGTGTGGTGGAACTTGAGTACCTGACCAGTTTGAATCCCTTGTAAAAAAGCCTAACCATTTTTTTCCGTATACAGGATCGTTTTGAATATAATCTGAGATTGTAGGGGCAAACCGAAGAGTTAATATTTTATTTCCTTCAGCCCCCAACTCATATTCAATAGCTGATGTTACTTCAAAGGTTTCCGAGCCACTAGGAAGTACATTGGTATGAATGAGGGTATAATTAGCCTCATTTTCATAGTCCAATGCCTGAGCAGCATCCCAGGTCATTCCTTCGCCTGTATCATCAGGGTCACTAGGACCATTCCCATTGCCTTCTTTCCAGTCATCAATATCCATCAGATGATAAACATATATACCATTTCCAGTATTATTAGTAACTTCAAGCTGGATCTCGGCATATAATAACATCTCTCCATCCTGAATGGATTCTTCCAGAGTAGTCAGGTCGAACTTAATCCAGAATTCATAATAGGTCATCAATGTTTCCATATCATCAAAGTTACAGACCGCATTATTATATGCTGCTCCAAAATTTGATGATTTAAAATCTCCTCCTGCCTGACCTGTCCCACTTGCCAGAGTTACATCATCAACTGTAATGATAGTATCTGCTGGTATCTGTGAATGGACCAATGAAAACATCAGCAAAGAGATAATTGAGGTTAAAATTGATTTCAGGGTAAAATTTTTCATAGAATTTAAATTTTTGGTTAGTACTTAAATAATTAGTAAAAAATCGGTTTAACAGTATGGCAAATCCTATGATAATAAAATCACAGGATTTGCCTGACAATGCTATTATTTCTTTATAAACTTATCTGTTGAGGGACTGCCATCAATTCCACAAACCGTTATGAAATAGATGCCGTTTTTAAAGCCTGTAGTGTTTATGAGGGTGGACCTGGATCCGATATCCCGGATCGTTAGCATCTCTTGCCCGATAATGTTGGTTATCACCAGCTCCTGAATAATGTTGTCAGCATCGACATTCAGATAGTCTCCGGCCGGGTTTGGATAAATCTTAAAATTTGTTTGGATGAGCTCATTAACAGCACTTGGGCCTTCACCTTCAGCGAAATCATCGAACAGTGCAATGTCGTTATAACTTCCCATACCGATTCCACCTTCAGTTCCCAGTGCATCATCCGTTACCGACAGGTATTCGGTACCATCAATATATGCAGTAAGGGTACTTCCGGCACGAACTAGCCGGTAATCATGATAAGCCGTATCACTGACAGCCGGTGTTGTGTTCAGATCCCCTACTTCGACTGCCCCGGTTGTATCAACAAGATAGATCCCGTTAATA
>JAZGGT010000712.1:0-4919 GCA_036480555.1 Bacteroidales bacterium
AGCTATGAAGGGGTTGACATCGCCAGGCGTCTTAACGAGCTGGGAATGCATGCTTTTGTATTGAAGTACCGCCTCATCCATATCGATCCTGAAAATCCCGGAAAGCGGCCTGATAATTACAAAAGAGGTATGGGTTTCCTGGGAAAACAGGCTGGTCAGAATGTACGGGAGCTGGCTGCTGCAGATGGTCAGCAGGCTGTGCGATTACTTCGTAGCCAGGCCGATAACTTCAAGATAGCACCGGACCGCATAGGTATCATGGGGTTTTCTGCCGGTGGCCGGGTGACCGTGGCGACAGTCATGGGACCATCCGATGCACGACCTGATTTTGCTGCCCCCATTTATGCCCCGGCCGGGAAAAAATATGACCTTCCCATTGTTGTTCCGGAGAATGCCCCACCCCTGTTTATTGCCACCGCAGCCGATGACCAGATCATTCCATGGCAATGTTCCCATGATCTGTTTGAAGCTTGGCAGAAAGCCGGTTATCCGGCTGAGATCCATATTTTCCAAACCGGCAAGCATGGTTTTGTCGACAAAGGCGGAGGTGCCGATCACTTCATGGACCGCCTGGAGGAGTGGCTCCGGGTGAATGGCTTGTTGAACTAGTTTCCCTAAAAATCACAGGGTGTACGATTGGACAATTTAGGTAATAGAGGCAAGTAAATGTGAGGTGATCAGTAAACTGGATTTCCTTGATGAGAAAGAACAATGGGCAGGACTTAATAGCCTTGTGCGTATCACGCATTGGACATTTGATGTGACATTCAATGGGCATGCCCCCAATAACTTCGCACTTGTGAAAAAAATCGCTCTAAACCTGCTGAAAGCAGAGGAACTCAAGAATATGAGCATTAAAAGTAAGCGGCTGGTTGCGGTGATTATGCTACAAATATTTTCTCTGTCTGATGTTGTTCTCACTTATTACTGTGAGCATTTTTTCGAATTGAATATCCTCCGATTTGAATAATTCAATCAAGTACTCTCCAGGTTCATTTGGCTTAAAATCATCCCATCTCAAATAAATTACACCTGCAGATGGTTTTAATCCTTTTTTGAAAATTAATTCGCCGTAGTCTTTATCGAAAGTTAATATAGTCCGACCTTCCTTTTCCGCTAATTCGATTACCTCATCATCTCGGATTCCAAAGTTATCTATTCCGATTCCAATAATATCATATCCGGCCTGAGAAATAAATTCAATACTCTTAAGAGGGAAGTTCTCGTTTGCGAGAAGTTTCATTAGGCAGATTTGAGAGGTTCATTGAACATTAAACCATCTCGCAGGCAGTCTTTAATATACAAGAAGACCGCTTGGATTTTGGACCTATCTAGCCGCGGATAATTTTCCAGCAGTTGGTCCTCAGTCCAACCAGAAGCCAATAGATTAATAATATGCTCAACAGATAGCCTTGTGTCTTTTATAAAAGGCTTTCCTAGAAGAATATCATCATTTGCTACTATATGTTCTTTCCAATTCATGATGCAAATTTAAGATATTTTTATTGATTATAAATGTGCTGATCCGTAAGCTACCTAACTGGCGAGGAAATCCCAAAGTAAAATCGGAAATTAGTGTTGCAATATTGCAATATAGAGGGTGTACTCCCCTATGTCATTACACGATTAACTGTTCCTGATTTCATTTTTTTTAGCGACATTGCAGTGATATCTGATATCGAGGAACGACATTGCTATTGCCTGCCGGTTCTGATTATTTCGGATAATGATTTTTTGTGTACGAGTAATACAATATGAAATTTATTTACAGACTTTCCCTGGCCCTTATTCCCTGTTTTTTGTCTTTAATGGCAGAAGTACAGTTTCGTGACTGGCCGATGTGGAGGTCTGACCATGGGCGATCCGCTTCGACCACTGAACAACTGGCAGATAGTTTATATCTTCAATGGAAAGTTCAATATTCTCCCAGGAATCCGGTATGGGATGACCCTCTCAATCAGAACCTGATGCAGTTTGACAGGTTGTTTGAACCCATTGTTGCCGACAACAAAATATTCCTGGGTTTCAACGATCAGGATAAAGTCATTGCGCTGGATATAAATTCCGGAATGGAGCTATGGCATTTTTATGCGGATGGACCTGTAAGATTGCCTCTGGCTGCAAATAATGGCAAAATTTATTTTACCGGTGATGACGGAATTTGTTATTGCCTGGATGCAGATAAGGGAACCCTTGTATGGAAATTATCCCTGGCTCCGGAAGCCCATAAACTCCTCGGAAATAAAAGGTTAATATCAATGTGGCCAGCCAGGGGTGGCATTGTTATAAAAGATAATATTATCTATACTGCCGCCAGCATTTTCCCTATGATGGGAACTTTCATATATGCCATAAACGCGGATACCGGTGAAATAATCTGGAAGAACGAAGGTACCGGAAGCAACTACATTCTGCAGCCCCATAAATCTCCGGCATTTGCTCATGTAGCTCCGCAGGGAACTTTTACCATCAGCGGAGACAGATTACTTGTCGCCGGAGGGCGCTCGGTTCCTGCAGCATTTGATCTGAAGACAGGGGAAGAGCTTTATTATCAGCTTGCAGAAAGCGGAAAAACAGGTGGGGCATTTACCTGTGCCAATGAGCAGGTTTTTTTCAATCACCACAGAGTGAGGATGACTGCTATGTATGATCTTAACACCGGTGACACCCTTAAAACGAATGCAGGGGAATATCCTGTGCTTGATGGGAACACTATTTATTTCTCAGGAAATACAATTGTAGCGACACAGGTATATGACAGCAGCAGATTTGATACTCTGTGGGAATCGGAAGTCTCAGCAACGAATGACCTCATTAAGGCCGGCGATTGTCTTTTTGCCGCCAACAGCAGCGGTATTACTGCCATAAAAATTGTAAATAATGAACCGCAGGTAATCTGGACCCATGCAAGCGAAAAGTCCATAGAAAGGCTGGTGGCTTCGAATGGAAAGCTCATTGCCGTTTCAGATGATGGAGAAATAATGGTATTCGGTGATGCTCCCGTTTCCAGTATCTCCTCAATACAACAACCCGAATCTGTGATCAGGGGGCATTCCTTTTCAGGAAAAAGAATAATCAGAAAAACAGGGATTAAAAGTGGCTATGGAATCGTGGTAGGTACTGAAGATATCCGCCTGCTGAAAAGCCTGGTCTCAAAAACATCCCTCTCATTAATTGCGCTTGAGAGAAATCCTGATCGAATTTCATATCTCAGGGAATATTTTGATAGCCTGGGAGTAACATCCGAGCGTTTAAGTTTCCTGGATTTTGATGAAACGGTTTCCTTTCTTCCCAGGTATTTCTCCTCTCTCACGGTAGTGACTGACCCTGCTTATCTGGATGATAATAACCCGGATATCCTGAATGGTATTTTTGAATCCACCAGGCCCTACGATGGAAAGATATGGATAAAAGCCAGGGGCAGGGCAAAAAGGGCATTAAAAAGCAAAATAGCAGGTCTTGACCTGTACGGCGCTGACATCAGAAAGGGATGGAGGCATTTAATGATTTCAAGAACAGGTGCACTTGAAGGGGCTGCAGACTGGACCCATAATTACGGGGATATCGCCAATACAGTCAAGTCTGATGATGATATTGTAAAAGCTCCCCTGGGGATCCTGTGGTTTGGGGGCAACTCAAATCTTGATGTCCTGCCACGACATGGACACGGACCCTCGGAACAGGTAATAGACGGCAGGCTCATTATTCAGGGAATAAGCAGCATAAGTGCGCGTGACGTTTATACCGGCAGAATGCTCTGGAAAAAAGAAATTGAGAATCTTGATAAAGATACCTGGATGGTATACTATGATGAGACATATGATGAAGATAGTCCGCTTGACACGAAATACAACCAGGTACATTTACCCGGGGCAAATGCCAGGGGGACAAATTTTATAGCCACCAGGGAATATGTATACGTAATCGAAGGCAGCAATTGCCTGCTTCTTGATATAAAAACAGGAGAACAGGTAAAATCAATTTCAATTGGGGATACGAATTCCGTGCAGCTGGGCTACATAGGAGTCTATGAAAGTTTACTCATCCTTGGAAATAACTTCAGGAGCTACCCCGATATGCCATCGGAAGAAGATGATCCCAGGAGGGTGAAATTCAGGAATTTCAACTTTACTGCCAGTAAAGAGCTCATAATCCTGAACAGGTTCAGTGGTAAAAAGCTCTGGAGTATTGATGCCAATCACGGATTTCTTCATAACTCAGTGATAGCCGGAGATGGTATCCTGTTCTGTCTGGATAAATTCCCACAAAGCCTTGAGACAAAACTTAAAAGAAGAGGTGAAGACCTGCCTTCCGGATCAAGAATGCTCTACTTTGACGTTAAAACAGGAGATAAATTATTCGAGGATACAATCAATATCTTCGGATCATGGCTCGGCTACTCTTCTGAATATAAATTGCTTCTGCAGGCAAACCGGCCATCAAGGGATATGCTTTCAGGGGAAAACGGAGAAAGGATGATAGTATATAATATTCATACAAAAGATCCACTTTGGGATAAACCGGTTACTTACTTTAATCCCCCTATCATATCCGGTGATAAAATCTATACTGAAGGAGAGGGTTTTTCCCTGCTTACCGGAGAGCCCATTTATGAAAAGGACCTGATAACCGGAGAAAAAGTAAAATGGACTTTCAAGCGGGAATACGGTTGCGGATATGTGGTTGCAAGCGAACATCTCCTGACGTTCCGGTCGGCCTCCGCCGCATTTATCAACCTCGATGTATTTGAGGGGACAAGTAGTCTCGGAGGCTTTAAAGCCGGTTGTTCGGCCAATCTGATCGTCGCAAATGGCGTGCTTAATTCACCGGATTATACCCGCACATGTCAGTGTCCCTATCAAAATCAAACATCCCTGGCCATGATAAATATGCCCTGGATGACATACTGGGCGAACAGT
>JAZGGT010000713.1:0-3144 GCA_036480555.1 Bacteroidales bacterium
CAGCAGAAACCCCGCCGGCCATTCTAATTCATTCCGGTGATGACGAGGGGGTCCCCGTACAAAACAGCCTGGCCTATTACGGGGCATTGCTCAAAAAGGGAATTCCGGCCGAGATGCATGTATATCCTTATGGTGGCCACGGCTATTCACTGGCCATCAGCAGAGGGCATCTGGCCACCTGGCCGGACCGGGTGCTGGAATGGATCAGGTATATTCAAAAAAATAACAATGCTGATTGACAGACTACACACAGAATGGGAAGTTGGTTTTCATGAAAAGGAAGATCAATCCCCCACGGCCTGGCATCCGGCCAGGGTACCAGGAGCAGTCCAGCTGGATATGCTGCATACACTTGATGATCCGGACTGGACCCGCGGAGAAGGTTTCCGGCAGTTCCGCTGGATGGAGGATGTCTGGTGGACATACCGGACCCGTTTCGACAGGCCTTCGCTCAGGGCAAGGGAGAAACTCTGTTTTCGCAGCAGGGGCATTGACTATGCTTTTGCGATCTTACTGAATGGGATGGAGGTCCACCGGCAGGAAGGAATGTTCAGATATGTGGACCTGGACCTGACGGATTTGCTGGAGGAGGAAAATGAATTGCAGATAGTAATTGCACCTGTCCCCAAATCAAATCATGATGCGGAGGACAGGAACCAGGCCAATCATTCTTTCAAACCGGCCGTCAGCTATGGATGGGACTGGCACCCGAGGCTGGTCCCTTCAGGGATATGGGATGAGACGGCAGTGGAGATCCGCAGGGACCCCCTGCGGGGTACCACGGTCACCTACCTCCTGGATGAATCCATGGACTCAGCATCAGTGAATGTGGAAGGTGTAACGGACCCCATGATCCGTTCCCTTGCCATCCGCGTGGAGTTTGAGGGGGAGACCGTGCAAACGAATGAGTTTGAATACAGGGAGAACAAGGCCCGGAAAGGGGAATTCCGGAAATCCCTGGTACTGGAAAATGTAAAGCTATGGTGGCCGGCCGGCCTGGGCAAACCCAACCTGTACAGCATTACTGTTTCAGCTTATGATAATGAAGGTCAGCTGCTGGATGAAAAACTGTTTACCATTGGTTTCCGGAAGGTAAAACTGGTCAGGAACAAAGGGACGGAAAGAGAGGATGATTCCTTTCCCAAATCAAGGCTCCTGCCGCCCATCACATTGGAGATCAACCACCGGAGGATTTTTGCACAGGGGACCAACTGGGTGAATCCGGAGGTATTTCCCGGACGGCTTGATGATGAGCGTTACCGTGAACTGCTGGAGCTGGCAGCCGGTGCAGGATTCAACATACTGCGTGTATGGGGCGGAGGCATTGTGAACAAGCAATATTTCCATGACTGGTGTGACCGGAACGGCATGATGGTCTGGCAGGAATTCCCACTTGCCTGTAACCAATATCCCGACGATGAATCCTACCTGTCTGTCCTGAGATCCGAAGCATATGCCATCATTGAAAGGCTGAAACAGCATCCCAGCCTGGTGATCTGGTCGGGTGGCAATGAACTTTACAACAGCTGGTCTGGCATGGATGACCAGTCCCTTCCCATCAGATGGCTCAACAGCCTCTGCCTGGAGCTTTCCCCGGATATCCCGTTTATCCCTACCTCACCGCTACAGGGAATGGGTCACGGGCATTACCTCTTCCATGATACACGGACAAATGAAGATATTTGCCAGATTATGGCCAGGTCTGAACACACGGCCCTGACTGAATACGGTGTCCCTTCCCCTTCGGATACCGGGATCCTCCGGAAGATCATCCCTGAAGGGGAGCTGTTCCCTCCTTCCAATGCATCCAGAGCCTGGAAGGTCCATCACGGATTTGACAGCTGGCAGGAAGATACCTGGCTCTGTATCGGGACTATCGAAAAGTATTTTGGTAAGCAGGAAAGCCTGGAGGAATTGGTGAAAAACGGGCAAAAACTCCAGGCGGCGGGATACCGTTTCATATACGAAGCAGCCAGGCAAAAGTGGCCCCGTTGCTCTATGGCCATCAACTGGTGCTTCAATGAACCCTGGCCCTGTGCTGCCAATAACTCCATAATCCAATATCCCTCCCTTCCCAAGCCTGCTTACGATTCCATCAGGAAGGCCTGCCGGCCGGTGTTGGCTTCGGCATCCTTCCCGAAATATATGTGGCAGGAAGGTGAGACCTTCCGGTTTGATGTATTCCTGCTCAACCATGCCAATGAGGACCTGCCACAGGGCAAGATGATCATTTATATCAACGGCATGGAGGCTGGTCACTGGGAATTTGAAAAGGTTGAAGCACATACAAGCCTGAAGGGGCCGGGTCTTGAACAGCAGGCCGGAGAGACCCTGGAGATATCATTGCGCGTGGAGGGACACCCGGAATGGGATTCCATTTATGAATTGCCTGTGACCAAAAACCAGATATGAAAAGAATGTAAATGAGATTGTGGTTTAAAATATTATTGCTAACCGGAATTGCAGTCCTGGCGGGCTGCAGTGAAGAACCTCTTGAGAGACAGCCCAATATCATCCTCATTCAGGCCGATGACCTTGGCTGGGATGACCTTGGTATACACGGGAACCGGCTCATCGAGACGCCGAATTTAAACAGTCTTGCCGGTGAATCTGTCCGGTTCAGCCAGTTCTATGTTACCCCGGTCTGTGCCACGACAAGGGCCGCCCTGCTGACAGGAAGGCATTTCCTTCGCACAGGGGTATCCCATGTGCATGGAGGCAAAGATTTTCTCCACCTGGATGAAACCACCATAGCCGATGTAATGAAGGATGCTGGTTATGTCACCGGGATGTGGGGAAAATGGCATTCAGGGAAAACGGATGGCTATTTCCCCTGGGAGCGGGGTTTTGATGAGGCTTTTATGGCCAGGTTGTATGATTATTATGACAACGAAGGCAGTTATAATGGGGAGTCATTGCAGACAGAGGGATGGATAACGGGAGTCCTGACCGACATGGCTATTGATTTCATGAAAGATCACCGGGAGGTACCCTTTTTTGCCTACCTTCCCTACCTGACATGCCATGCTCCCCTGGATGCCCCCCGGCATTATGTCGAAAAATACCTGGGAAAGGGATTGTCTGAGAACCTGGCCATGCTCTATGGCATGGTGGAACATATGGCGAACGGGTCCACGATCGGGT
>JAZGGT010000714.1:0-7542 GCA_036480555.1 Bacteroidales bacterium
AGAAAGATCTCATCCCACTCATTATTGCCGGTTAGATTAACATTGTAATCTATGGTCGCATCGGAAGTGTCTTTGAATGTTATCGTAAAGGGCATGGCCTTGTGCGACTTTATTTTCATAGAGAAGAAAGGATTCGGACCGATATCAAAAGGACTCAGCCACAAAGCAAGCCTGTCCCAGCTATTGATCAGGCTGCGGTCGATATCCACTTTCATTTCCTCATTTTCATAGGTAATGGTCATCTCCCCGACCCAGTCATACCAGGTCCCCGTTGGTGAACCCGAGGAAAAATCGGTTTCAAAACTGGTTGAGGGCATCTGTGAATACCCTGCAGATCCGAAGAAAATAATTATTGCTAAAAGTGTAAATAATTTCTGCATAGCATATATGATTTAGGTTAATGTTTCCATAAGTTAATATTAAGGAGATTCCTATCGTGAAAGGTTAATTCATTTGCCAAATGGTTCCATTATTTTAAAATACCAATTTGTTTAATTCCAAGGTATCTCGAGCAAGATGTTCAGGAATGGTATTTTTTAGGAGGATATGATTATTTACCCAAATACTCCAGCACACTGCCTGAAGGCAAGGGCTGGGGGGTACGGGTCGGACCAATAATTTTCAGGTTCCCGCTTTCTTCAAAAATTATGCGATCAATATTCAAAAGCCTTCTTCCGGAAGGTTTTTGGGGATCAGCATGGCTATGATAGACGAGAAACATCTCCATTCCGTCTGGAGATTGTGTAATACAATTATGTCCGGGTCCGGAAACCCCGAGTTCAATATTCCTGCTTAAAATCGGATTGTCCTGACTTTTGGTCCACATTCCAAGCGGAGTTTTTGCCGTAGCATAACCGATACCGTAATTTGGATCTGCATAATGATTGCAGGAATAGGTCATATAATACAAGCCATTGTTTTTAATAATGGTCATGCCTTCACAAGATCGTGCATGCATACTTTTTGATCCTTCCCATGACTCGTCTACATATAAACACAGCTTATGCTCTGCCTCATCAGGAAGCGACAGATCTTCATTAAGTTGAACACCAAAGATCATCCCCCAGAAATATCCTTCTCTATTCCAGGGTTTTCCTACAACACCAACCCACTCATAGAATAAATATGATATACCATCATCATCATTAAAAATATGTCCATCAATACAGGAATAATTGTTATCAAAATAAGGAACTTTGAGATCGTGAAAAGGACCTTCGGGTTTATCACTTACGGCAAGACATAGCCTTAACTTCAAGTTGTCCTGATCACCACCGTTGCAGCTAAAAACCATATAAAACTTGTTATTATAAAAGACAACTTCTGGAGCCCAGAAGGAATTTTTCCCCCAGGAATTTTCGGTTCTTTTGTAAGCATATCCAAGAGCACGCCAGTCGACAAGGTTCTGTGAGGACCAGCAAAGAAAACCGTCACTTGCTGAAGTGCCATACAAATAATACGTTCCATCATGAAAAACTATAGAAGGATCAGCCGTATAAATGGTATCGCCTATGGGATTAACATAGGTATCATTGCTCTCTGAATCGGACTGAGCAGAAATATTGAAACCAACAATCAGCAATGGAATACAGATTAAATTCAGGATTCTATTTCGTGTCATCTCATAAATTATTGTAAACCATTAATCTTCAATGCATTCCCCGGATCGCCAACTTTGGCACACATGCAGGCACCACGTTCCAGTTCGGTCCGGTTGGAAATAATATTTCTTTGTCCGGACTGATCTCCTTCAGGTACTCATCCAACTCCATTATTGTTCTGGCTGTGTATACCATGCAATTGATCCATCCTTCCTGGTCAAGCAGGTTGGAGACAAGGTATGTCGGGTAATGACCCGAGATTGCATCCTGGACATGAAGCAATGTGTTGGCCAGGTCAAGAGCCTTGGCGAGGTATAATATTTTTCCCGTTTTATCATAGGCTGTACGATAGACATTGATCATGCTTGCAGAACTGGTATTTACCGGCGTATAAAAATTATATTGTTCGAGTACGCAGGGTGTGATCCAATCCTCACTTTTTATTCCCCAGTAGTCCCCCGCCACCGGATTCTCCCAGATCACAAACTGGTCTTCTGCAAATCTTATTAGTTCTTCGGCTTCACTTACCAGGTTTGGATCCTGATCCGCCGAATCAAACAGGCGCAATGCATAACTGCAGGCCTGTCCCTTGGAAAGGTTCTTGTACCTGTCAGCCGGTTTCTGGTCCTCAAACTGCCCTTCCCAGTTAAAGTCCCTCACCAGGTTTTCCCCTATCCATGCCAGGGCCCGGGTGGCACAATCCGTGAATCCGAACTGCCTGTATTCTTCACTGATCCTATCCAAAAAACCAATTACTCCTGTGGGTACAACATAATTACCTGTCACAGGCTCTCCGTCTGCAAGATAGACCAGTAGATGCCAGGTCCCATTTTCCAGCTGTATTTTCCTGTAAGTCTCAGCGATTCTCAGTGCAGCATCAAAATATTTTCGGTCCCCCGTCCGGTTAAAAAGATCCAGGTATACCTGTCCCGCAGAAGCCGGGTATATCAGCATCATCCTGTCGGCCAGGGATTCCCCTCTGTATACCTTATCCATATCAGCGTATATGGGGCCGGTATAGGTGGGCGGGAAATACTCAAGCGGTCTGTCTGCGGGTTCAGAAATCTGCATCAGGTAATCAGCGGTATTCACAGCGATACTTATGGCTGTTTCCTTCTCTAATGGGTCATCAGTGAGCTCATGGAATAACAACATCCCGCTCACCACAGCCGAAAACATTTTAGCTGGATAACTATAAAGTCCATATTCCGGATCCGGTTTGCCATGCTTTTCCCAGTACTGGATATAGGGGGACTGGTACAAATACCTGAATAACTTTCCGGCACTCTCACTGTAATCCATATCTTTCGTATAATAAGGACCCCTGTATGGAGATGCACGATAAAATTCCATCTCGCCCGATTTGGCTATCACATGGCCATTCTCTAATGCCTCCACCAGCAGCTTTACAGATCCTGTTTCGACTTTATCCCACACGGGAGAAAGTGGCGCCCATGGTTTATCTGCGATAAATGTAAGGGTATCTGAAGCACCATCATGCACAAGGGAAAACCGGTAATTCTCGGCTGATTCTGTTTCCTGGAAATCAAATGCGGGGGCATAGATGAACCTTTCAGCATATGTATTCCAGAATGCCGTTTCACCTGGGATTCCGGGATGTACTGCAAGCCTGGTTTCTTCCAGGGCCAGCGATAATAATTCATCGGAAGGGGGAAAAGAAATATCCTGATCAGGATCCGGTGCAACACAGCCTGCCAGAAGGACCAATACTGCCAGTGCTGGTATTATTATCCATTTATCCATTGGTATGTACATCCCTGTTTGTAATGTATCACAGCATGATCCTGGAATGCCTTTGCCAGATGTTCGTTGAGAAGTTTAATACCGAATTCTTCGGATGTCCCATGATTGACAACAAGAAGTGGTGTCCCGGTATCCTCGGCGTAGGTAGTCTGGATCCATGTTCTGACCGTATCATCAATGGCTATGAAAAGATCGGGCTCAAGTTGCATATAATTCATAGGGTCACAGATACAACCTGTTCCTACGCCAACAGAGCTGACCGGATAATTCTCATCACCATAAAAGGCAACACCTGGTTGCCCTGCAATATTCAGCTTCGAGGCCACAAACCTGGCAAATTCTATGGCAGGTACCGGTTCGGTTTTATATACATTATAAAAAGTCTGCCTCCGGATAATATCATTATTGGAAAAACCCAGGGCCTGTCCGAAAGCATAGGGGATGCCAATATCCGGGATCTTATCCCAGACATCATGACAACGAATGATCACAAGGCCATTATCACGGAGCCACCTGGCTTTTTCATCTCTCAACTCCAGGTATTTTTGCTGTCCCGCACCGGGATTTTCAATATTGATCCATTCCTTCGCTTCCAGGTCCCTGTGAGCATAAAAGGTGGGTTCATGAACGATGAGTACATTCACCCCATCCTTCACCGCCTGTTTGCATGTTTTCCAGTATGGCATCCATGCCGTCCCGATTTTCTTAACTGTGGTACCTGGATCCCCGATAATGATCTTATCCACCGATGGCTCTTCCACCTCAATAAGGGAACGCAAATATTTGTTTACATCGCCAGCTGTTAATTTTTTCATACCGTTCATGTTTGAATTATTGGCCAAAATATTATTCAGCGAAATGCCAGCGCCAAGAGCGCCCAATCCTGCTGTACTTACAAATTTTCGTCTTTTCATAATGGCTTTGATTATTTAAGATCTCCGTAACTGATCAGGTTGATGCCTTTCTTTTTAATTACTTTCTTAACTTTTTCACTTGTAAAAACTTTAGTAGCCCAGTCCCTGTCAGCAGCAACATTCTCATACCCGGTATGCCAGATTGCTTGCATTTCCGGACTGTCGACCCCCGGATGTTCTATGAAGAGATAAAATCCTGGTTCGAGCTGTTCAAGCCCTGCAGAAAAATTATCTATTCTTTCAGCAAGTGTGCTGGCATCACCCCAGCCAGCAAACCGCTTAAAATTATAGGGTTCCATGTCAATATCAAGATTATAATCTTTTATGAGCCTTGTTACCACAGCACCGATCTTTTCATCCAGGCGGGATGCTCCCATGTGGAATCCAGCATGTGTAGCCCAGGGTACATATTTGAGTCCCAATTCAATCTGTGCACGAATTTCTCTCTCGATTTCTTCAATGTCCCAATCGGCTTCCTGCACTGATGAATTGGGGGGAAAGTCTGCCCGTTTCCGGGCCATGGGATAAAAATACCCGTCTTCATCTGAAATGCTCGGGGCATCTGTCAGGGGGCCCCATTTAATATTGTCCCATTCACTGGTCATGACCAGGTGGATCCCTACATCCAGGCCGGGGTTTTCTTTTAGCATTTTTACGGCTTCCGGGAACCAGGGACAGGGGACCATCAGTTCAACCGACTGCATGATCCCGTTCTGATAGGATTCTATACAGCCAAGGTTGGCGGCGTGGGATGACCCTATATCATCTCCCCGGACAAGCAGGTATACCTCTTTTTCCGGGTTGAATTTCTGGCTAAAACAGGAAATTACGGCCAGAAGTAATGTTAGCGATACGAGACTGTTTCTTTTCATATTGATTGAATTATTTAACCTGGAAAGGATCCTGGCTTTTCCACCTGGCATCTCCCTTATTAATTGTTTCGGGTAATTTCAAAACCCTGTAGTGATCAAGGGGTATATCATTGATCCCCCCGTCCCAATCCCTCAGTATACCTTCCCAACTCTTACCTGGATGACCGTACAATCCCTCGGCATTAATCGGGCTTCCACCTGCCACATCAACCACGACCATACCGTATTCCTGCAGGGCTCTGGCCACCACTATTTCTCCAGGCAGAAGGTCGAACCGGTCAAGGTCCAGGTCCGGGTCAAGCTGGATCAGAGCTCCTTCAGGGATCCCCCCTTCAATGAAACCATCGGTCCATGCAGCCGGATAGACAAATTCCTGTCTTGCATTGAATCTGGTGGCACATGATAATTTATGACTGATCCTCCCGGACATTACTTCGTCGTACATTATAAGTCCAGCTATTATGGGAACTCCTGCTGCACGGCTTGGTCCATGGACGTGTACACTCTCACCGTTTATGATATCAAAATCTTCCGTATTGAATACACCCTCTCCATCAAGCCTATATTTCATCCCTGTATTGCTAGTCCAACTTCCATCCTCATGCCTTATTAATCCCCACATATCCCAGGCAAGCATGTTGTCCCAGTCTTTCACGCATTGTTGCCCAGTGTTCCTTTTCTCCATCAGAAAGATAGTAATATCCTATGTCATACCTGGGGGTAATTGAATCAACCAAATAGACCGGAACGGTCCATTTGCTGCAATTTATCCCGAAATTATTTCCAGTGGGTTCAGTTTTCAGCAATCCAATGAAATGATCACTCCTGTGATCAATTTCAGGATTTTTGGGTATAGGGGTATTCCAGAAACTTGAATCGGAGAAAAATCTCCTGGATTCTGCACTTATAGTTAAAGCTTCACCGGTACGGGTATTACAGTTTTTGCATGAATCGCCAAATATTGACAGCAATAGTATGAGGTATGGTGTAATTTTTCTGTACATGTTGATGCTGCAATTGAGTGAAAACTGATAGCGTAATTTCTTGTTTTGTAGCAGATTATGTCACCTGCCAAAGTGGTTTATTATCATAGCAGTCCATATGTGTAACCAGTTTATAACCAAGCTTCCTGCCGGTTTCGGCTATTCTCCTGACATGTGTTAGTTCCTTATCAGGGGCTTTTTGCCAGGCAACCCAGTCATGGAACATGACCGGCATATGTTCGTTCTGTTCGCTCCGGGTTTGGACTTCCTTTAGCATAAATTCTACCGGATCACCATGCTCTTTTCTATGCATCCAGGCCGTATCGCTGTATCCACTAATAAATCCCATCACCTCAGGATGGCCCAGGATACCATAGTTGATGAATTCCCTGCTTTCATCAATCCCGGTTAAAAATGAATTGATCATCTTCATTCCGAGTTTAACCACCATTTCAAATTCTGCTTTTGATTTTTCAGTGGCATCAAAACCTGGGAGGGAAGGACCATCATCACTGGTACCGCATATTGATATCCCGCTTGGTGGCTTGCCGAATACCTCAGTGTGCACGCTGAAAGACTGTTCATAATCTGCCTCCAGGATATCGACAGGCTTACCACTCTCATATCCCAGGCCAATATGGGAATAGGAATGATCCTGCATATCGAACAAGGGATCCTCCGCCGTCTCCTGGTGAAATGCAGTGAATTCTGCTTTCATATTTTCCAGGGTTAAGCCCCTGCAGAACATGGTAACGGGGATCTCATCCCTGCGATGGACCTCCTCGAGTTTTTCTAGAAAACCAGCCATACCTTCTGGTTCACCCCACCATTCAGTATCGTAACGCATCAGCATCAGCTTATCCTGTACTCCCTTACGGCATCCTGCGAGTCCCGCAGGCATAGCAGATAGTGCTGCAGTTGCCATACCGGCATTTTTAATGAAGGAACGCCTGTTCATATTATTCATATTAGCAACAGATTTGTGTATAAGTACCCACCCGGTCAAAACTTACTTGATCCCGGCAAGGGTTTCTGCAATCAGGTTCACCATTCTTTCTTGCTGGATGGCAAGGATCTCTTTGCCTTTTTCAGGACTCGCCCATAACCTGGGATCCATTCCCCCAACACCGACCGGCCATTCTGATGTATCGGTTGGCAGATACTCCATTTTTACAAGTTCCGGCTTCAGCGCCATTACCAGGGATGTTTCATTCATGGCAGCATGGTCGACCATGATACCCATTCCCTCTTTATCCCTGTGACCCCAGCAATGCAGGATCTTCAGACTGTATTTTTCTTCCCATTCGTCAGTATGGTTAATAAGGAATCCTGTTGAGGGCCCGTGACCGTGGGCCACCAGGACCTTGAACCCGGAACGGCTTACCTGCTTCAGGATGGCTTCCATCAT
>JAZGGT010000715.1:0-3153 GCA_036480555.1 Bacteroidales bacterium
TTAAGGCCTGTATAGATCAGGGAATGAAACTTGAAGAGATCTGTTTGCTTGATTCAGAATCCGTCATTGATAAGAGTGGATACTTCAAATAGTCAGGATAAAAACCGGCCGATGATCTCAACCCGAATTCACAGGATAACATTTCTCCTGCTCTTCCTCATCCCGCTGAATATTGTTGGCCAATCCCAGGATGTATACCAGGATTATCGCGAATCCTGGCTGAGGAAAAGCGAGCGGTTCAAGCCCGAACTCTACTCGAAGATCATAGAGCCGGTTCATGTTGTCGAAATCAATGAGGATGGATCCTCCTACCAGAACCTTAAGATGATCAGGGTAAGCTGGATGGATGAATATTATCAGTCCCCGCTTAAAAGTAAGCGTAATGATTTAATAATAGACTTCGGCGGACATATGGTTGGAAGGATACAATTTGTGATCAAACCGACCCTGCCGGCACATGCACCTGTCCAGTTGAAGTTCACATTTGGGGAGGCCCCGTCTGAACTTAAGGAGTCGTTTAATGATTATCAGGGGACCTTGTCAAAGGCCTGGTTGCAGGAGGAGATAATTACCGTTCACACCATGCCTGATACGGTCATTTTACCGCACAGGTATGCTTTCAGGTATCTAAAGATCGAGCATATGGCCTCAGCCGGGGATTTGGATTTTTATATCATTGACATTTTCTGTGAATCAGTAAGTTCGGCATCCTTAGATTTAGGTGAGACAAGCAGGAAAATCTCCCCGGAATTTGGAAAAATCTCGGATGTATCCATCAAAACCCTCCAGGATTGCATGCAAACAGTTTTCGAGGATGGTCCGAAGAGGGATAGACGTATCTGGATAGGGGACTTCAAATTACAGGCCCTGGCGAATTATTATTCTTTCCAGAATACTGATCTGGTAAAGCGGGGACTTTACCTGTTCGCTGCAACTGCAAGCAAGGAAGGTTTGGTGTACGGAACGGTATTTGAACAGCCCTGGCCTCATCCGCAGGAACATTTACCCATTGACTATTGTTTGCTGTATAACACCATCCTCACGGATTATTATGAGGCTACCGGGGACCTTGAAACTATTGAAGATTTATGGATTGTGGCCAGGCAGCAGGTACTGCAGATAATGCCTTATATTAATGAAAAAGGAATAATTGAAGCGTCTCCGGACTGGTGGACCTTTATAGACTGGAACGAAGAGCTTGATAAACAAACCTCCCTGCAGGGCATTGCTATATATACATTGAACAAGACATGGGAACTTGCAAAGATCCTGAAAAAACAGGATGAAATCCCCCATTTGCCCATTCTGATTGAAAGTATGAAAGAAGGAGTCCTGGAGAATTACTATGATCAGAAAACGGGACTCTTTACAAGTAGTAGTTCAAAACAGGTTTCTACAGCCTCCCAGACCTGGATGATCCTGTCCGGAACAGTTTCCCCAGCGGATGGGAAATTGTTATTCGGCAAAATGTTTGGCCATGAGGATCTCATTAAACCTGTTTCTCCCTACCTGTACCACTATGTTGTCGAAGCCATGATAACATGCAGTATGTACCAGGAAGCCAGGGAATTACTACAACAATACTGGGGTGGTATGATCAGCAAAGGGGCTGATACCTTCTGGGAAGTTTATGATCCTGAAAATGATTATCTGTCACCGTATGGCTCCATCCAGATGAATAGTTATTGCCATGCATGGAGTTGCACTCCCGTTTACTTTATCAGAAAATACAGTACGGAATTATTTTAATGAACAGAGAGATGAAAATAAAAAACTGCCTCGCAATAATTCTCACAGGACTATTGCTTCAATCATCCATTACTAAAAAGAGCCCGCCAGATAATTTCAACAGCCGGTTATGGTATGAATATCCTGCCAGGTACTGGAACAGCCAGGCCCTTCACCTGGGGAACAGTTATTTTGGCGCCTCTTTCTTCGGTGGGATAGGGGAAGAGGTTTTTGCCCTGACCGACCAGAGCATGTGGACCGGTGGTCCGGCGATGGGGGAATGGGAAAAAGCCGGGGTGAACCCGAAGGCCAGGAAATCATTGCCCCATATCAGAGATGCCGTTGTGAAAGGTAAAAGTCAGCTGGCTGATAGCCTGATAAGCTATGATTTTTTCGGATCCGGGGAATTGCAGGGAAATTTCACATCCATCGGTGAGCTCAAATTGAAATTTACATATCAGGAGTCAGGGTGGGAGAATTACAGACGTTCCCTAGATCTTGCAAATTCATTGGGACATATAAAGTATGATATAGATAATATTACTTATACCAGGGAATATTTCTGTTCCTATCCTGACAGGGTACTGGCTATGAAATTCTCAGCCAGTTCTCCGGGGAAGATCTCATTAGACATCTCCATGGATATTATTCAGGATTCTTCAATGGTTGAAATAGAAGGTGGCACTTACCGGGTGAGAGGTTTCATAACTGGAAACAATCGACCCTTCCTGGTACTGATCCATGTTAAAAATGATGGGGGATCAGTTGGACAAAAGGAAAATATCCTGACGGTAAGGGATGCAAATACCGTCGAACTCTACCTCACTACAGCCACGAATTATGAAATGAGATACCCGGATTATACAGGGGATGATCCGGAGATCATCACAAATGGTATTATGGAAAAGGCGATGCTGCAGGACTATGAACAATTAAAGCAGAGGCATATATCTGATTATCAGTCCCTGTTTGACAGGGTACACCTGGAGATTGAAGGGAACAAGGAAGCCGAGAAACTACCGACCAACGAGCGGTTTCAAAGACTATGTTTAAGAGGGCTGGATCCTGGCTATAAGGTCCTGGCTTTTAACCTTGGCCGATATATGATAATCAGCTCAAACCGACCGAATTCACTGCCTGCCAATCTGCAGGGAGTCTGGAATGCCTTTCTGAGGTCACCTTGGACCGGCAATTACCAGAGCAATATCAACCTGCAGGAGATCTTCTGGTCCTGCGGACCCACTGATCTGGCCGAATGCCAGCAATCCTATATTGACTGGATAGAGAACCTGGCCATTTCAGGGAGGGAGATCGCCAGGCGGGTTTATGGGACCGATGGCTGGGTAAGCCACTTTTTATGCCCTCTGTAAGTCACTGGTAACAGGCGCTACAGCCTATGTTATATAGGGGTTCCAGGCGGGTGTT
>JAZGGT010000716.1:0-4277 GCA_036480555.1 Bacteroidales bacterium
AGGCAGGTGCTCTGAACCAGCTGAGCTAATCGCCCGTTTTGCACCAGGATATCTCACTGAAGCGGGTGCAAATATACTGTTTGATTTTTATATGACAAAGGATTTTTTAAAAAACCCTAACAGGGGATCAGGGCCTCAAGCAGTTCCCTCAATTTCGCCACCGGTGACAGGAGTTCGGAGGGTTCGTTATGATATTCAAAAGTCACCCTGTGTTTTTCTCCGTTTTGTAGCTCAATCTCCACCCATTCTGCTCCTCCATCTGCACAATCCGGACATCCGAAGGTTTCTGGAAGTCCGATAAAAATCTCTACATCAATGCCTGTTATGATTTGCTCCCAATGATTGTCATCCATGTTCAGTGAACAGGTTTGTGTTTCAATGGTATCGAACCAACCGAATCGCTCGAGGGTGGCCAGAGTCGGATTTACATCCATGTCCTGGATACAGTATCCGATGCACTCCCCGAAAGAGGTACCATAATTAACCAGCGTTATCTCTGAGCTGTCTTTCTCCGTGCAGGATGAGACAAGCAGTCCAAGGATCAGGACCAGGGTCAGTCCCTGTAACGGCAGATTAGAAGTTTTACGTATGTTTGTCATTTACCTGAAAGATGAAGATCAGTCCCCCGGGGTTGCGTTGTTATATCTTGGCTGTGCAGGTAATCGGTAATTCAGTCCAAAAGAAAGGAAGTTGCTGCCTCCAAAGTAGGTATAAGACGAGGTAGTGTGCATGTACTTTATCCGGATCATGAATTTTTTATTGATCAGGGCATTTGCACTGACGAAGTAGGTTTCTTCAGGCGGGGCTACACCAATCCGTAAACCTGAACCGTTTATCAGGCCAAAGCCAGTGCCAAAGCTTATTTGGTGGGTAAGAAATGGTAATTGGGTCGGAAATTCATCCAGGAATTTGTATTCCAGATCGATGATATCATAGGGTCCTACCCTGAATTTTCCCGACGGAAGAACAGGAAATGTACGCATCCCTGAACTGATTGTTTGCTCATCAATGGGAGCCGTTGGAAAATATTTCAGGTTGCCGAAACTAACTCCCAAACCAAAGCCAATCCAGCGTGAATTGATATCCAAATATGGATGAAGGCCGAACGTGTAATGCCGGGTCGAACCCGGAACGTCGATTTCATTTTCCTCGTTGATCCCTCCGAAAAGAGTTCCTCCGTATATATACCTTATGTACCCGCTCTACTTTATGTAATTATAATTGAAGGAAGCCATTGCATACTTCTGTTCATAATATTTACGATCATAGGTTGGTCCGCAACCGCCCTCATGTTCATTGTATCTTGCTGCCTGACCGAGAGAACCTAAAGTTCCGCCAGCTCCGAAAGAATGAAAATATTCCCAGACACCTTCTTTATCCGGAACTGATTGTCCCATGATAAAAAGGGGCAGAATCAGGATGATGATTCCGGCCAGGCGGAAATGGGGGACGGTAAACCGTATCCAGGCATGGAGCCCGAAAAGAACGAGGGCTGGAAGGAGTTTCAGATTCATGACCAGCATCTCTGTGGGGGAAAATCCCTTGTGGACAGCCCAAATCAACAAACTTAACAAGAGGATCAAGGCGAATTTTCTCCACATCAGTTCATGGGTCACAGATGAATTTTTTACAGAAGTGGAGGATCGTTTCAGTTTTCTAAGTAAAATGATTCCTGTTACGAGACCCGTAACCAGCATCACCCACTGCATGGCCTTCAGTCCCCCGATCATCTGACCAAGCGCCTGAGTGGCTGCAGGGTCACGAAAAAATTCAAGGCTAAACCGGCTCAGGGCCAGCATGGT
Organism: Bacteroidales bacterium; assembly: GCA_036480555.1. Classification (GTDB taxonomy): domain Bacteria; phylum Bacteroidota; class Bacteroidia; order Bacteroidales; family SM23-62; genus SM23-62. The sequence goes on from JAZGGT010000716.1 coordinate 1,803, forward strand.
GATGGCGAGAAGGAAGCGGCTTCCCCTTTTTTGGAGATAAGGTGCAAGCAGGATCAGGGCCGCGAAGATCATTAGATAGCTGATGATTTCATATAAGGGTACGGGGTGAACCGGCTGGGATAACAAATCCATGGGGGGGATCCTGTTCGAACTCCAGTGATGATAATGAACGGCTGTGCCCTGTGCATATTGCACTCCCCATGGCAATGCAGTCGGGGTTCCAAAGCAGCATCCTGCCAGCAAACAACCGGGTTTCTGCAGGGCCAGGCCAAGAGGTACTATTAATACATAGGTATCCAGCACAAACTCTTTGATCTTTAACCATGACCGGCTTAATTCAATGCCAAGGATGGCAAAGAGCATACCCCCGATGGCGGACTTGCCAGCCGCTTGGGGAAATACACCATCCCTGAACAGCGTCGTCCATTCTGCAGACCTGAAGGTCAGTAGTTTTGTCCCGATGATGAAAAAGAGGGCCCCGGATACAAGGATGAGTGTCCAAGATAGGATTGGATATCCTTTCTTCATCCCCAGGTATAACAGGAAAAGAAATGTAAATACACTGGAAATCAGGTAAAATAGTGAATACCAGTTTCCACCATTAATACCATTGAATATGAACATCTAAAAATAGCTTTTTTAAGGAGTTCTAAATAAAGATATTCATTCTGGCTGAAGAAGTCAATAGTCGCTTAGGATTACTACTGATTTTCTAGGCTTTTCAATGGATCTGCTCTGACGGAACCCATTTCAAGTATGAGTTGATCCAGCCATTTCCAGATTTCAGGATTTGATTCAGTCGACATGGAAACCATAGATAGGCAGGCTCCCAACTACCGCAGCAATGCCAGGGAGAAAGGTATGGAGTATCTGAGAAACTTATTTCTCGTATTCCTTACTCAGGTCCAGCAACTCAACTTTGCGGAACTGGAAGGGATGGCTTTCGGCCTGCAGGGCGATGTATCCCGATGAGAGCAGTGTTCCGTCCAGCAGGGGGAAACCTTCGGGTAAATCTCCTCCATCGATCTGTGGCTGCATGTATGTCAGCACAGTGTCACCATTGACCAGGTGATGGACGATACTGTCCCCAAGCACGATAAGTTCAACATTGACCCATTCCTCTCCCCTGAATGTTTCTGATGATGAATTGGTACAATGCTGGGTGATAAGTTCCCCGTCCATTACAACATTGGTTCCGGGCGTACAGAGATTGGCTGTGGGACGGTCCCCTTCTTCATCTCCTCCAAGAAACTGACCTTCGATGCTGACAGGGAATTCCTGTTCCACATGCATGCTTTCCGCCGATTGGGAATGGAACATGACACCACTGTTCTTAAATGCCCATCCTTCTCCACCGGGGACCTGCTCCCCGATGATCCTGTATTCAACCCTCAATCTCTAATACGAAAATGATTGCCTGTAGAATATATGGCCGAACTCACCATCTAAGCTGTCCCATTCATCATAGTTCACGGTAAGCAGCCCATCTTCTACCCGGAAGGTGTTGAGATAATTCTCATTTAGCGGGTGTTTATTGAACTTAATGTCCCAATCTTCAATGTCGTTACCATTGAACAGTTGTATCCATTTCTCTTGTTCTTGTCGTTGAACAGCAGGTTTACAACATACCATAAAAAGGAAGAGGAGAAAGCTTAAGTATTTCATTGTCTCAGGTTTAGGAGATTAGAATTAACATTTATCAGATCAAATATAGAATTAAAGTTAAATTCCGGCAAAATTTTCAATCCATATCCAGATCCAGCTCTTAATATGGGACTGGAATTATTTTTGCCTGGTACTAAGTATGATGATCCTTGAACCCTTATAGAAAAAAAAGGCAGAAATGGCCAGGAGCACATGGCTGAGATCAAGGTAATTAAACCACATATGGATGCTCCATTGATTCATGAATACCAGTGCTCCCAGGGCTGAAAAAGTTACAGCTATAATGAACAGCTTGCTCCCGGGGTCCCTGGTGCGTAGATAAATAAAAATATTCAGTGAGGCTACGACAATCAACAAACCGTAGGTGGTATGGACTTCCACAAAAAAGAAATTCAGGGTGGAAAAGGTCAATGTCATAAAGGTGAGTAATTCAATAATGTTCAGCCATGCAAGCAATCTTCCCAGTTTTGGGGATATCAGCTTGCGGGCCTGTTCTATAGAGGCACGCTCAATCAGGGCAATTGAAAACATGCTTGTCAGCCAGCCGGGTAATTTCCAGGCGAAGGAAAACAGATACAAAAATCCATGACCTATCACACCACCTATAAACGTGGCAATACCCATACTCAGGAAATAAAACCGGAGATACTGATGTAAACGTTGTTTTTCTCCTATCTGAGTGAGCCTGAAATAATTTAGGACTTCGTCAAAGTGACGAGCTTTGGCCCAACGATTCTCCACCGGCCTGTCATACTGCCATGTCCCCGCCGCCAGTAGCTCGGAGGCGCGACGTAGTCCGCGACGAAAGAG
>JAZGGT010000717.1:0-3298 GCA_036480555.1 Bacteroidales bacterium
ACATCGGATGCAGCTGCACTTGAAGCTGTGAATAAAATCGTCCGCCGTGGCGCCGGGCTCCCGCTGGATACCCCTGCGCCTGGTGTGGACTGGTCTTCTGCCACACAGGACCAGATCATCCAGGAAAAAGCCTGGGAATTTGCTGGCGAGTACTGCCGTTGGTTTGACCTTGTTAGATTGCAGAAGGTTGAGGAAGTGGTGGCCAAAAAGGACCCGAATGACCTGCAACCCCTTGGTCCCATCACCTACGTCCACCCGCTTCCGGCAAGTGAAACGCTGGCCAATCCGAATCTGGAAGATTAATCTCAATTCATGTTATTCTTTGCTAGAGAGAGACGCATCATCTATGCGTCTCTCTTTGGTAAAGCTCTTAAACCGTATGATCTTGGATTTTGTATCTACGATTTCGTTCGATTGAATAATATCACTAATTTCAACACAGGCATGCCATTATTTAATTTTACGGGATCCTTTTATAAGGTGCTCTTGTTAGCGATCCTAATGGGCTGGACGGCATCCTGCTCGGAGTATCTGGAAGAAGATCTTTCCACCATCATGACCCCCAGCACTATTTACAGCGACGATGAAGGCTTATTGAAAGCCCTTACAGGAGCCTACATGCCAATGAGTTACACCTGGAATACCGGATATGCCAATACACATACTGTTGGGGTCCTTATGGGGTCTGATGACCTGACAACAGCATCATATACAGCCCGGGCTGAGTACAAGGAATTTGACCGGTACAATGTCAATGATTGGAACAATGGTTTGAGATTCATCTGGAACGGAGCTTACAAATCCATTCAGGGGCGAATTGCATCATTGCCAATTATCATAATGTAAGTGGCAATAAGTTAGCAATAGAGCAGATAGCCGGCGAAGCTTACTTTTTAAGGGCCTATAATTATTTCTGGATTGTCCGATTATGGGGGGATGCCCCACTGATACTGTAATCACATATATTCCATGAAATTGACCTATCCATCATGAAAAGTCCTGCTGCTGAAATATATGCCCAGGTTGTTGAGGATCTTCAGCAGGCAGAAAAACTGCTCTGTGATAAAAAACCCGAACCCGGAAGAGCGGGTAAGGGAACGACCAAGTCCATACTGGCAGAGGTCTATTTGAACATGACTGGGTGGCCCATAAAAGACCATTCGTACTATCAACTGGCGGCAGGTAAAGCAAAAGAAGTGCTGGATAATCTGGAACTCTTTGGCTTTGGATTGATAGAAGATTTTACAGATCTCTGGCCCAACGACAGTGTCAACAATGATGGCAATAAAGAAGAAGTTTTTACCCTAAATTTCTGGGCCGAAGACTGGGAGAACGCGAATGCCCTATACGGGCAGGGTGCAAGACCCCATGAAGACGGAGGATGGGACATCTTTTTCTCCGAACTTACCTTTTTCAATGAATTCCCGGATGAATACAGGAAAGAAATAACTTTTTTGACAGAGCTGGAGGATGTAACCATCTGGGAGGATTTTACCAGCAAACATCCATACTTTGCCAAGATGAGGGGACCGGAGCCGGAATGGCAGAATCAAATTTCATTGCCACTGGAAAGATTGGCCGAAGTTTACCTGGTATTTGCCGAAGCACAGGTAATAGCCACAGGCAATCCCCGGGATCCGGATGCCTTGGAAGCGGTGAATAAGATCGTTCAACGTGGAGCGGGCCTTCCCCCAAATAAGTCCAATGTTTCGGTTGATTGGATATCTGCCACCCAGGAGCAGATCGTCCATGAAAAGGCCTGGGAATTCGCAGGCGAATTTTGCAGATGGTTTGACTTGGTCAGGTTGGAAATGGTTGAGGAAGTTGTAGAAAAAAATATCAGGATGATATGCAACCATTGTATTCGGTAAAGTACACTTTCCCAATCCCGAAGGAGAGACTGAGATCAATCCGAATCTGCGTGATTAGCTATATATCTGATACATATGTCTACACTATTGAACCTCTAAAATCATAAGCCATGTTATATAAGTTCATTTTTCGTTCAATCATCATCTTATTCATTCTACCATTGTTCATTAATTTCCAGGTGGGAAAAAGGTTGCATGATACGGTGATATTGCAGGATTCCAAATATATAGAACTCGGAAAACAATGGATGGATGTTGATAACCAGCCTATCAATGCACATGGTGGAGGTTTTCTTATTCATCAGGATACGGTCTACTGGTACGGTGAGATTAAACAAGGCCAGACCTGGGAGCCCGAGTCTACCAAATCATGGAATGGAAGTAGGGTGGAAGCAAAAGGGATTAATTGCTACTGGTCGGTTGATCTTATCCATTGGAAATTGGCAGGCAATGTACTCATAGCCAATGAGCATGATTCCACGCATGATCTGCACACTTCCAAGGTTATGGAAAGACCTAAGGTTATCTTTAATGAAAAGACGGGGAAATTCGTCATGTGGCTCCATATTGATTCGCAGGACTATAGTTACGCAAGGGCAGGTGTAGCCATAAGTGATTCACCAAGGGGACCATTCAAATATAGTGAAAGTATCAGGCCAAATGGACAGATGAGCAGGGACCAAACATTGTTCAAAGACGACGATGGAACTGCCTACCACTTTTATTCATCTGAAGAAAACATGACCATGCATGTCAGCAAGCTGAGTGATGATTATTTACATCCCAGTGGAGAATACAGGAGAATATTTATTGATCGGCATCGGGAGGCACCAGCCATTTTTAAGCATAAAGGAAAGTATTTTGCAATCACCTCGGGTTGCACCGGCTGGGATCCCAACCCCGCGGAGTATGCAGTAGCCGATGATGTAATGGGGGACTGGAAAGTGATGGGAGATCCTTGTGTCGAAGATATCAAAGGAACAACCTTCAATTCCCAGAGCACATATGTATTACCATTCAATGGAAAGTACATATTTATGGCAGATCGCTGGAACAGGCTGGATCTGGAAAATTCCAGATACGTATGGCTACCTTTGGAAATCGAAAATGACTTGATCAGTATTAGGTGGCTCGATAAATGGAATTTGAATTGATAATTTTGAGCAAGAAGTATCCACAACGGATCATCATGGTTATGTCGTCGATTATCCTGACATCATTCTGCGATAATGAATACGAACCCAGCAACTACACAGAGGAGGAGATGGGAAAAATGACCCTTTCAAGCCTTGAAAGAGTAAATGATTATCCCCTGTATGTCATGACCTATTATGGAGATTATGGTTTTTATAAATACCTCAAAACAGGACAGAGGGCCTCCCTGAATATTACCCCTCCCAACAGTAATGTATGGAGATGTACATGTT
>JAZGGT010000718.1:0-3588 GCA_036480555.1 Bacteroidales bacterium
TACCCTTTTATATTGTTTCATGGTTTTTTTCTATTTTGCAAAATGGTCAAATCCTGCCGTATCAGGATTCATTTCAACTCCCTCTTTATACCAGGTGATGACAGGTTTTCCCTCAACTATTTTACCAAAGGCATGCACCGGCCTGGAAAACCGGTTTTCAAATTCCCTGTTCAATCGCTCAAAATCTGAAGCATTCATAGTAAAAAGGAGTTCGTAATCTTCACCTCCTCCAGTTGCCAGGTCGTAAATACTCCAATTGTATTTAGAGGAGGCTTCCTGTAAGCGCTGACTGGTGGGTAATTGCTCCAAGTGAATCTCAGCCGATTTCCGGGAGGCTTTCAGGATGTGTTTCAGATCGGAGGAGATCCCGTCAGAAATATCCATCATGGCATGTACATTGTCTTGTTGTGCCAGCCACATCCCTTCATGGATCCTTGGTTCAGGACAGTGGTGCCTACGGATTAAGTCCTTGTTCCCGGTGTTTAATTCCAGTTTATCAAGCAGCACCTGTAAGCCTCCTGCAGAATCACCAAGATTCCCTGAAACACAGATCAGGTCACCGGTTTCTGCCATTGAACGTAGACGCATTTCCGACTTTCTGCATTGTCCAACCACTGTTACACTGATCACCAACCTGTCGACTGATTTGGTAGTATCGCCACCCATCAGTGGTACCCGGTACTTTTCAGAAAGCTGCTTGTAACCCTCCATGAATGCATCCAGGTACTCCACTTCGGTGCTTTTAGGAATACCGAGTGAAAGAAATGAGAAAAGCGGCCGGGCCCCCATGGCTGCAATATCACTTAAATTCACCGCCAGGGATTTATATCCCAACTCTTCAGCGGAGATCCTGTTCTTCAGAAAATGAACATCTTCAATCAGCAGGTCGGTAGTCACAACATTGTTTTCCGATTCATTGACAGACAGGATGGCGCAATCATCACCGATCCCCATGTCAGCATCCGCGATCATATGATCGAAATTCGTTGCAAACCGTTCGATAAAACCAAACTCACCTATATCCGACAGTTTCATTTTATGATTTCACTTTATTGATAATCGCTTTCAGTTCACAGGCAGCCACCTGGGGATCTTTGTGCGATACGATGGCAGATACCACTGCAATCCCATCAGCGCCGTGGGCCATGACCTCTCCGGCATTTGATGCATTTATTCCACCAATGGCCACTGTTTTGTGTTTCGTAAAGGATGCAATTTCCCTGACCGAGTCCAGGCCCAGCGGAGTGCTGATATCTTCTTTTGTTGCTGTTGAAAAAACAGGTGAAAGCCCGATGTAATCCACGTCCAGTGTATTTGCTTCCCGGGCTTGCTGGATGGTTTCAATGGAAAGCCCGATGATTTTGTCTTTTCCCAGCAAGCGGCGTGCTACCTCGTAGGGCAAGTCACTCTGTCCGATATGCAATCCATTGGCATCCACCGCTAATGCAATATCCAGCCTGTCGTTAATGATCAGCGGAATACCCAGGGATTTCAGAACTCCCTTTAGGGAAGAGGCCAGGTGATAAAACTCCCGGGTAGTGACTTCTTTATCACGCAGTTGGACCATGGTAACCCCTCCTTTTACAGCCTCTTCAACAATGAACTGATGCGAACGGCCTTGGGATAATCCACGGTCAGTGATCAGGTAAAGACTTACATCCCAATTATTCATGATTCAGTTTCAGACGTGATTCGATGGATTCAGCAGACAAGTTATACAATTCATCGTAAAAGTTAAGTTGCATAGTACCAGGACCTTTCGATTTTTCAGCAGCCAATTCACCTGCAATCCCCATGACAGCCATGGCCATGACTGTCGCTGAAAGAAGATCCTTCTCGATCCCTGTAAAAGCACCGATCATTGTGGTGGCCGTACAGCCCATACCTGTTACCCTGCCCATAAGCGGAGATCCGTTCTTCAGCGATACCACTGTTTCTCCATCTGTAATATAATCGGTTTCCCCGCTGATCACTACAACAGCCCCGGTCTCTCCGGCAAGAAGTTTTGCTGAGTCAAGCGCTGAATCAGCCGACAAGGTACTATCAACTCCTTTGGTTTTAATATTGGCATTGCATAAAGCCATGATTTCTGAAGCGTTCCCACGGATGACCGATGGCCTGCATGAATTAATAATGGCCTGGGCAGTATCGGTACGGTAGCCTGTGGCGCCTACCCCAACCGGGTCAAAAACCACAGGGATCCCTTTGTCGGTAGCCTTTTTTCCTGCTTTTAACATGGCTTCAATCCATTTCTCACTTAAAGTCCCCATATTGATCACCAGCGAGGATGCAATACCCACCATATCTTCCACTTCCTCCACGGCATGGGCCATGACAGGCGATGCACCCACCGACAATAAAGCATTGGCTGTGCTGTTCATCACTACGTAATTGGTGATGTTATGTACAAGCGGTGTGTTTGAACGAACCTTTTCTAGGCCTGAAATGATCTCTTTTGAATTCATCATGATTTCTTATTTTTTAATGGCACATATGGCAACATAGTCTCCGCAATCATACCCTTCGATGGGTTGTTCAACCTCGTAATTTGAATAGAGCGGATGTTTGGTCAGTGTCTGGGCAAACTCAAATTCCTGAAATCCTGCCTCTTCAAGTAGGGCTATTTTTTCACCGGTAGTTCGCCAGTTGGCCGCCTTTACAAATTCTATGGGATACGGATCTTTTGGGTGCACTCCTTCAAGAAGCGGATGATCCCAGGTCCCCAATGCTTTAGCCAGGTTATACATAATGGCATATGAACTCTCTTTGGGAACATCAATCACAACTATTTTCCCACCGGATTTCAGTGCTTCGTAAGCTTTTTGAAAAACGCTTCTTAAATCGGTGATATAACTTGGCGTGCCGTTAAAAAGAACGGTGTTATACCTGTCCACTCCAAGATCAGCATCCTCTGCTGTAACAACCTCCACTTCCATTCCCCTTTTGCGGGCAATTTCAGCCATACCTTCCGAGGGTTCAAGACCGTAATTGATTTCTATACCAAACTCTTTTTGAAGGATCATCTCGAACAATCCACTCCCACATCCTACAGAGAAAACACTGCCTGCATTTTTCAGGAAACGGGCAACCAGGTTCACTTCAGAAGTTAATAAATCCATGTTTTCAAAAAACCAGGCATCGTATTTACCCGCATACTTGTCAAAACTGCTTATCCTGTCCATTAGTTAATAAATAAAGAAAGCCATCTCGCATTTAACGAAACGGCTTATATTCAAAAAAATCTATCTCAGAATCATAACCATTTCCCTACGATGTCATTACACATATCAGGTTCCAGGGTATTATCTCAGCCGAATTCTAAGCACCCCTAACAGTTGATGTAAATATAAGCAAAAACGATTTACTAGCCATTGAAGTAATTTATTAGCTATATTACTTTATTTGTGTTGTTTATATATCAGTGTTAAAAATACTGCAAACTGCACCAGCTTCGATATCCAAAAGTGTACCACCCTGTGAAGTAAATAAATTAAACTTGTTCCGGACTCTCAAATACCGGAACAGAATGTATTGAGTGTGAAGCCTTACCTGAAAATGTACGTCGTCAGCTTAATCTGAACTTTTTCG
>JAZGGT010000719.1:0-2039 GCA_036480555.1 Bacteroidales bacterium
CCACGGTCGGCAGTCCACAAAAAAGTGATTACCAATCAAACAATTATAACACAATGGCAACTGGATTTAGAAACTTAACTGTATATAAAAAAGCATTTGCACTTGCCTGTGAATATATACCAAAATAAATTTTTGATGACTTCAATAAACAATCTGAAGAAATCGGACGATTACTTAATCACATTCCCGATAAATCGGGACTAAAAAGTATAAATGGCTCAGTCTTCAAATTGCCGACTTAAAAATAATTAGCCATTATCAAGCCATAAACATTGAACTTAACCCCGCCCATGCGGGGCGATCTCATGATCCGCCAGCTGGCGGAGAGTAAATTCCGATACATATTAAATAGTCAGAGTCTGATTCATATAAATCCCGAATAATCTCCATCATGCATAAAATCCCTCCAAGTATTTTTAACGACGTAATAGGCCCTGTAATGAGAGGCCCTTCCAGCTCTCATACAGCAGCCTCGGTCAGGATTGGCATACTTATACGTCAGATCCTCGACGATAAGCCCGTTAAAGTAGTTTTTGAGTTTGACCCAATGGGATCCCTGGCAACAACCTATAGCTCACAAGGTTCAGATATAGGTTTGGCAGCCGGACTGCTCAACTGGGAAATATCAAATCCTGATCTGCCACATTCACTCCAAAAAGCAACAGAAGAAGGTATCGATATAGAGTTCCGGATTGTTCCTTTTCAAGCCGATCATCCAAATACCTATCGTATAAGCCTGACGGGTAAATCTGGAAAAAAGGTCAAAGTACAAGCAGTTTCCCATGGTGGAGGGATGGTGGAGATTATCTCAATTGATGATATTCCTGTGAGCATAAGGGGCGACTATTATGAAGTCCTGGTTCATGTGGCAGAAGGGAAAGAATTGACAGAGCAGGAAGTCAGACTACTCACCGACCATACTGATATAATAGAGTCCGTTACTGTATCGTCAGGATATGATAAAGGGATAATTCTGTATAAGATGTCGAAACCTGTAGAGCACGAATGGCTGAAAAGCCTGGAACAAAAGGAATCCGTGACTTGCATCGTTTGTCTTGAACCGGTAATGCCTGTGTTGTCATCAAGGAATATTAAAGTACCATTCAATACGGCCTCTGAATTGGCTGGGATTGGAAAAAAGAAAAAGATAAGCCTTTATGATGCGGCTATGCTGTATGAATGCAATCGCAGTTCATTTTCGGAGGAAAAGGTATTCCATATGATGAAGGATATTGTTGTTCTTTTGCAGGAGTCTGTTCGGAAAGGCCTGAAAGGAACAAGGTATTCCGACCGCATACTCGGATTTCAATCGGGGAAATTTGAAAAAGCCAGGAAAAAAGGCAAATTGATCGATGCTGGTTTGATGAATAAAATTATCTCATCAAATATGGCCCTAATGGAAGTGAAAAGTTCAATGGGTTTGATAGTTGCAGCTCCTACAGCCGGGTCCTGTGCAACGCTTCCAGGTACCCTGATCCCGACTGCAGATACTCTTGGACTGGATCAGGATGATCTCACAAAAGCCTTTCTTGTTGCCGGTATGATTGGAGTATTTATTGCTAATGGTTCTACTTTTGCAGCAGAAGAATGTGGTTGCCAGGCTGAATGTGGTTCGGCTTCCGGAATGACAGCTGCAGGATTAATACAATTAATGAGAGGCACAGTAGAACAGGGAATATCAGCAGCTTCAATGGCTCTTCAGAATACCATGGGAATGACATGTGATCCGGTGGCTAACAGGGTTGAAGTTCCGTGTTTGGGAAAGAATGTCATGGGGGCTGTGAATGCTTTCGCATCGGCTAATATGGCATTGGCAGGAATAGATCCGGTTATACCGCTCGATGAAGTTATACATGCAATGGATGAAACCGGCAAAATGCTGCCCCGTGAACTATGCTGTACAGGACTTGGGGGATTATCAATTACACCTACTTCGAAGAGGATTGAAGAAAAGTTAAGGGTAACGAGACAAATTAATTCGGTAAAAAAACGCCCGTCGGACCGTTGAAAACGGGCGGACGGGTGCCTTTTGCTAATCT
>JAZGGT010000720.1:0-7890 GCA_036480555.1 Bacteroidales bacterium
ACCTACAAAAGCAGGGATTTCTGGAATGGACTACCCGCAAATTTAAAAAAGCAGTATGTCCAGGATGCTGAAGAGGCTATAGATTATGACTGGCCCATAGTAAAAGCAACAGATTACATCGAAATTATCCGTTCGGGTGACCGCCGTCAAAGTGTTTACGCGGCTCCACGGGCAGCCCTTATGGATTTGGTTATGGGAGAACTGGTTGAAGGCAAAGGCCGTTTTATCGACCAGATAATTAACGGGGTATGGTATTACAGTGAACAAACCTGGTGGGGCTGGTCGGCTCATCTTTCAACCCAAAAAGCACCGCACGGCTTACCCGATGCAGACGAACCTACTATTGATTTGGGCGTTGGCGAAATTACAAACATTTTATCCTGGACATGGTATTTGTTCAAAGATGAGTTTGACGAAGTTCATCCCTTGATCTCTACACGGCTAAAAAATGAAATCATGAAAAAAGCCGTAATCCCTTATTACGAACGTGACGATTTCTGGTGGCAGGGACTGGACGGAAGGCGCAGGGTCAATAACTGGAATCCATGGACAAACCATAACATGCTTACTGCCATTCTGATCCTTGAAGACAACCAGGAGAAAAAGCAGGCAGGGGTTGAAAAAGTGATCCGTTCGCTGGATGTTTTTATCAATGGATATCCTGCTGATGGTGGCTGCGATGAAGGTCCTTCCTACTGGGGTAGGGCAGGGGCCTCTTTATTCCAGAACCTTGATCTGTTGAAGTTGGCAACTAAGGGGAAATTTGATGTGTACAACGACCAGTTGATTCAAAATATGGGAAGCTTTATTTACAAAGCATATATCAATTATCCATATTTCATCAATTTTGCTGACGCTGATGCAACAACCGGCAGCCGCCCGGCAATTATATACTGGTATGGAAAAGAGATCAAAGATCCTGTATTGCAGAATTTTGGAGCCTATCTGGCAGAAAAGCGGGACTGGGGCCAGGAGACGCCGGGCGGAAAAGTTGATGAGCAAATAATGCAATTGATGTACCTGGATGAAATCAATAATGCACCTGCAGAGAATGCCCTGATCAGCGATTTCTGGTTACCTGACACAGAAGTTGCCGGTGCCCGTGATAAGGAAGGTTCTTCAGATGGTTTCTTTTTTGCGGCCAAAGGAGGTCATAATGCCGAAAGTCATAACCATAACGATTTGGGAACCTGTGTTTTGTATTTTGATGGAAAGCCCTGCCTGGTGGATATTGGACGGGAAACCTATACCAGAAAGACGTTTAGCAACCGCCGTTATGAGATCTGGACCATGCAATCGGGTTATCATCAACTGCCAAAAATAAATGGTGTGGACCAGATGCAGGGAAGACAATACAAAGCAAAAAATACCTCCTTTACTGCCGATGCAAAAAAGGCTGTTTTTTCAACTGATATCTCGGGAGCTTATACAGAAGAGGCAAAGGTTAAAAAATGGGTAAGAACTTACCGCCTCGACCGTGGTAAAAAATTCACCATTTCCGATACCTGGGAACTGGCTGAAATAAAAGAGCAACCTACAAGCCTGAATTTGATAACATATTGCAAGGTAACTGAATTGGAGCCGGGTGTATTAAAACTGCAAGGCGATGGTTTCGAGCTTAAAATGAAATACAATACAAAATTAGTTTCACCAAAAATTGAATTTATTGAAGTAACCGACACCGGGCTGAAACGTTACTGGCCGGATGGCATTACGAGAATTGTTTTTGAGATTAAAAACCCGAAATTGAAGGGAAAAAATGTAGTAACAATCTTTCAATAGAATATTCATAAGTACCAAGGATATTGGTGCTAAACATATAAATTATTGATGGACCGACCGGAGGACATTATCAAAAAGCTGCCAAAATCTCAATTCAGTGGGGTTTTCCCCCGGCTCGAGAAGATGAGTAAGGCATCGGACCGTTGCATCATTGTGCTGGATGATGATCCCACGGGTTGTCAGACCCTTCACGGAATACCGGTGCTATTCCGGTGGGACCTGGATATCCTGGAAAAAGAGATGATCAACGGAACCCCCTTGTTCTTCCTGATGACCAATTCCAGGAGCATGACTGAAAAAAATGCGGTGGCCTTGTACCGGGAAATAGGTCATTTGATCAAAGAAGCTTCAGAGAAAACAGGCAGGACCTTTAGTATCATATCCAGGAGCGATTCCACGCTCCGTGGCCATTATCCGGCAGAACCGGAAGCGCTCCAGTTTCTGTACGATCAAGCTCCGGTCCATTGCATCATTCCTGCTTTCTTCCAGGGTGGCAGGTACACCATCGGGGATGAGCATTACGTAAAAACCGGGGATCTCCTGGTCCCCGCCTCGCAAACACCTTTTGCGGAAGACAAGGTTTTCGGTTTCACCCATTCAAACCTTAAAAAATGGGTTGGGGAAAAGACCTCCGGGAGGGTGCCCGGTGAACAGGTGGATTCATTCAGCATTGAAGATCTCAGGACAAAAGGTCCGGAATTCGTAGCTCAGAAATTGCAGGAACAGGAGCCTGGAGCCGTGGTTGCAGTCAATGCCGCAGCGCAAAACGACCTTGACATCTTTGCCCTAGGAGCATTGAAGGCTGAAAGCCAGGGAGCCATCCTGCTCTATCGTACCTCTGCATCCTTCCTGAACTCTTTCGGTGCCATCCAACCCAGAAAACCATTAGAAGGAAATGAGATTGGTTCCGGCTCTACTAAAGGTGGACTGTTTATCGTCGGATCCTATGTTCCTAAGTCAACCGCGCAACTGGAGCACCTGATGGGCCAGGATGGCATACATCCTATAGAATTGGAGGTATCCCGATTGCTGCAGAATTCATCCGGGGATTATATTGGCGAGTCTGTTAAACAGGTAGATCAATTTATTGAAGATGGCCGTCATGTTTTGCTTTATACATCCAGGGAACTGGTATATGCTGATGATCCGGAAGAAAACCTGGCCATTGGGAAAAAGGTCTCTGATTCCCTGGTAAGTATCTGTAGAGAAATCAGGAATACACCGGCATTTATTATTGCCAAAGGAGGAATTACCTCGCACGACATTGCCTCAAGGGGATTGAGAATACAACGTGCCATGGTTGCCGGACAGGCATTGTCAGGGGTTCCGGTCCTGGTCCCCGACGACAGGCCCGATTTAAAGTACATTGTTTTTCCTGGCAATGTAGGGGAAAATGATGCCCTTTCTGTATTATTCAAAAAAATTAATAGAACATGAGGAAAGTATTGCTGTCAGTAGCTCCCGTATGCCACGAAACGGTATCTGTTCCAAAAGGAGTAAAAGTACCCTACAGACCAGAAGAGGTGGCAAAGGAAGTGATTGAATGTGCCAACAGAGGAACAGGCGTGGTGCATCTGCATGTACGAAACGAGAAGGGCGAACAAACAGCCGATCTTAGCCATTTTTCAAAGACCATTGACCTGATCCGGAAGGAATCCGATATAATCATCCAGGGTTCCACCGGCGGTGTTGCCGAACTTTCCCTGGAAGAGCGTTGTGTTTCTCTCAATGATCCCCGGGTGGAAGTGGCTTCCCTGAATATGGGCTCGGCCAACCTGGGTGAAGGTGTATATATCAATACATTGCCGGACATCCGTTACTGGGCCAAAAGGATGATGGATGCCAACGTGGTCCCGGAAATGGAGATCTTTGATCTGAGCATGATCGACAGCGTGGTGAAGATCGGTAAAGAGGGATTGGCCACAGCGCCGTTTACCTTTAATTTCTGCATGGGATTTGAGAACGCCATCCAGGCCGATCCTGATCACCTGATGGCATTTAAACGGACCATTCCTTGTGGAAGTCACTGGGGACTGATCCATGAGAACATGAGCGATTTATCCATTCTTGCCACTGCAGCAGGTATGGGTGCCAGTTCGCTGAGGTATGGATTCGAGGATAGCTTCGTTTACGGCGAAGGCAAACTGGCCCTGACCAACATAGATATTCTGGACAAGATTATCAGGCTCCTGGAATTGATGGACATGGAACCCATGACAGCATCGGAAGCCCGGGAACTTTTGGGAATATCACCCCTGTAAAACCCATGGTAAACTGTGTACAGAAAAAATAGGTGCATTACCGTCTTAGATAAGAAAGACAGATAATAAACCTTCCAATATCTGATAGCCGTTCTTAAAACAATCAGGGCCATCTCCAACCAGTGGAGACGGCCCTCCATTATATCTTAGTTCTGTATAGAGAAGGACTTAGCGCCTCTCAAAATAATGGTGATAATCTTTATTGCCAACTTTCAACCTGGCGAAATATTTCCCAGGGGGCATCTTGCTGACATCCAGCATTTTACCGTAAACGATATCATTGCCACCGTCACTCTCGTGAAATATGGCTCCAGAGCCCTCGATAGAAAATTCGATATCCTCCTGATCTTTGTTAAAATAATTCACCCTTAAATAGTTGTTCTTTAGGGAAATGACAGGTTTATAAATAGCTTCTTTGCTGAGTTCAATGGCGGATGATTCCCCTACCTTGATCTTCTTGGTAGTAGTGATATAATCTCCAACGGAAGTGAAGGTATAGATCCCTTCATCTAAATTGGAAAGATCATACACCTTGCCGTAGGTTGTCCTGGCCTGTATATCCTCCTGATAAATAACCTTACCCTCAGCATCGGCCACATAGACCGAAATATCCTGGAGTCTGGGCTCAGCGACCTGAACTTTTACTTTCGCTTCTGTACTGCTTGGTGAAACGGTGACAGCATCGGTTGCAAAGGCATTTCCTCCCAGAAGAAGTGAGCTTACACCAATGGTAGCTGTAACTAAAACTGCATTCATTGTTCTCATGATAGTGTGGTTTTAATGAATATTAAACAATAGTCATGACTATTCAATTCACGTGCCATTTGATATAAATTCCTCATATTCATTTAGATATGGAAAAATAATCACTCGTAGACTGTCCGGAATCGCAATTAATGCAGAAAAAGTGCACGAAAATGAACATATTTAAGATAAAAACATCTTTTTAGCTCTTTTTTGAAAAAAAAGTGGAACAATCCCAGAATAAACAGGGCAATTTAAACTGTCAAAAAACTGTTAAAATTTCGAAAAACCTTATGTGTCAAATATTTAGGGAAGGTTCAGCAGGTACTTTACGCTTCCTTCAAAGAAATCCGGGTTTATTTCAGCATAAAAGTTTTGTACACCGCCGGTTTTTGCTGCTTTAAAAAATGCTGGCCAGTCGACCATCCCCTGACCTATTGGTACACTTTCATCTTCGTTTACCCAATCTGATAAGTGGGCTGATATAAACCTGCCGGGATACTTATTGAAATAATCTGCCGCCTTGTATCCAATATTAACAACAGCAACCTGGAACTGCATTTTTACAAGATCAGGATCGAGCTGGTCCAGTAAAACATCATAAATGAGCTCATCACCCCTTTTCTCAAATTCCATATGATGGTTGTGGAATCCCATCTGGATACCGGCTTTTTTGGTCTTTTCACCTATGCTGTTTAATTCATCGGCCGCCTTTTTATAATCGTCCAGAGAGGCATCCTCGGGCAACCAGAAACTGGAAAGGATGATTTGTTTCATCCCAAGATCATGAGCCCACTGAATTCTGTTGTCAAGATGATCACGCAATTCACCCAGGTTATAATGTGAGCTGGTGCATTTTAAACCAGCATCTTCAATGATCTTTCGCATTTCCGGTCCCTTAATTTTATGCAGTGATTCAAAATTATAACCTAGAGGAGAACACATCTCTACTTCCTTGTAACCGAAATCCGCCATCATTTTGAGTGTGCCAGGAAAATCAGCTATTAATTTTTCACGAATGGTCCAGATCTGAAAGCCAAAAGATTGCTTTCCCATAATATTTCCACATCCTAATAAGCTTAAGGGAAGCTGACTTAAAATGGCGGCAGAAACCAATGAAGAACCACTTGTTTTTAAAAAATTCCTTCTTGATAAGATCATGATATAGATTGTTTAGTATCGGAAAGTTAAACAAATAAATCTTATCTTAAAGTCCTGTCAATAATTTTCATGGGTCAGCATTTATGGCATTTTATAACATTAAGATCTGAATCTTATGGATCATTCAAAGAAGAAAAATAGTTTCACCATGGGAGCGGCAGCTATCGCCTGTATCATTACTTTAGTTTACCTTTCATCATGTGCGGACGCGGACCAGCAGCCCAACATCATTTTGTGCATGGGTGATGATCATGGCTGGGATGAGACTGGTTACAACGGACACCCGCATCTGCAGACTCCTGTACTGGACGAAATGGCAAGGACAGGCCTCATTCTGGACCGCTTTTACTCAGCACATCCGTCGTGTTCGCCGACGCGGGGAAGCGTAATGACCGGACGTCACCCGAATCGTTATGGGACATTTAGTCCCAACTGGTCCATAAGGCCGAAGGAGATCAGCATTGCAGAAATTCTTGGCAGGGCAGGTTATGCCTGCGGTCATTTCGGAAAGTGGCACCTGGGACCGGTGAAAGCCAATTCACCAACCAATCCAGGGTCAATGGGATTCGATGAATGGCTGTCACATGATAATTTCTTTGAACTTGATCCGTACTTCTCCCGCAATGGAGGACCTCCCGGACAATTTCATGGGGAAAGTTCAGAAATCCTGGTTGAGGAGACGATTCGCTTCATTTCGAAGGCAAGGAAAGACGGACAACCTTTCTTTGTGGTCCTGTGGTTCGGTTCACCCCATGAACCATACAGCGGTCTGGAGAAAGACCTTGCCCTGTATGATGACCTTCCCGGCATGTACCATGACCAAACGACGCGTCTTACATCGAATGAGACCGGTCTGCAGGTTGAAAGGCCGCTCGGTGAGGTGTTGCAGGAACGCTATGCAGAAATCACAGCCATGGATCGCTCCCTCGGGCGGCTGCGCAAGTGGCTCGAGGAAGAAGATCTGCGACAGCATACGCTGCTATGGTACTGCGGTGACAACGGAACTCCCGGCGACGGTATTGTGACCTCACCTTTCCGTGGTCAGAAGGGCACCATGTATGAGGGCGGTATCCGTGTTCCGGGGATCATCGAATGGCCCCAACGAATCTCTTCGCCGAGCGCATCGGATGTCAACACAGTAACCAGTGACATGCTGCCGACCATCTGTGACTTGGTAGGTCAGCCTCTTCCCGACCTCCACCTGGATGGCATCAGCCTGAAATCCCTGATCGACGGCCAGATGACGGAAAGACCGGGTCCGATCTGCTTCTGGCAATACAGAATCCTTGGGGAGAGGAGCCAGATGCCTTATATTGAAGCAGACCAACAGGAAGGAACAACACCCCTGGTCAAGCAAATGAACGGGATTTACACGCGTAACTTTCGTAATCTCCATCTCAGGGAAATTTCGGAACAGGATTATGAAGGTCCCCGGGTAATCCTTGATAACCGTTATAAGCTCGTCATCGGGCCAGGCAAAAATCCGACGGTAGAGTTGTTTGAAATTCGAAAAGATCCGGCTGAAAAGAATGATCTTAGTGAATCAAGAGCTGAGGTAGTGATGAACCTTGAACGGCAACTGGAAGATTGGCAAACATCGGTGCTTGAAAGCCTGACCGGTGCAGACTACCGGTAAGCTAACCTGCACCCCGACCCGTTTGTTCAGCCAGGATCTGATGAGGATGGAAGAATTTCTAAACCCGCATAGCTGATGCAAATCATAATCAAAATATAATACAACGATGAACTTCAGGTTTTTTATCCCACTATTGATCTTATTAATCGCTCTGGGCTCATGTGGTCAGGAAGAAAACGGCATACGGGTTCCGGATTGGGATCCAGCCTTTAACTTTGGCTGGAAGTTTGCAAAGGGCGACCAGCAGGCGGCCATTGAACCCGGTTTTGACGATGCCGGCTGGAAATCCCTTGACCTTCCCCACGA
>JAZGGT010000721.1:0-5718 GCA_036480555.1 Bacteroidales bacterium
ACTGATGGGCACCCATGCAGAAAAACTCCGGATATTAAGCGAGGTTTTCATGTACATCAGTAAAGTTGCGTGACCTCCACCACTGGTACCAATTACATGGATCTTATCCGGATCCACATTTCCATGCTGTTTGGCGTACAGGGCTGCATCCTCAATGTCCGGGATCACTTTTTCACTACCACATGCTTCAGGATGGTTATTGCTTCCCCGGAAATCCGGGTGGATATAGTTCCAGCCCTGCGTCAGGATCATTGCGGCAAGCGGGTCTTTCTGGCGGTAATCCCCGCTCCATGTATGCAGGCTGACGATCAGCGGCTGTGGCCGCACCCCCGAAGCAGGGAAAAACATGGCATTCTGATGGCTGGTATCCACGGTGGAAGGAATGCTTATCTCCTTAAAAGCTCCAGGCCAATCCTTTTTCCATTCATCACCCTCATTTTGAGCCAAATAGGGCGGATTGTCTAAACCTTTTAGATAATCCATGAGGGCATAGGATAAGGCCCTTCCGAATGCCCTGGCATTGTCTTTCGTGACCTGAACTCCCAGGATATTGGCATAGGGAAATTCAAGTGTGGTTGCCAGGCTGATGTTTTCTATCCCTGAAGCCCACTGGCTGAAGCTCAATCCCTTGGTAAAGGAATTTTGGGTGTTCCAGGACGTCCCGTATGGCAGGAAGTCCCCGTTCCGGAACTTTAGCTCACCGGTTGCGTTTTTTTCGAGCAAATCACTGAACCGGACCTGCGCAGCTTCCATTACGGGGTCCTTTTTACCAACCAGGTAGATCCATTCATGGTATTTCCCTTTGATCCAGGGACAATGGAGATCAAGGGCTATTTCCAGCCTGCCACCGCTCCAGGTGGGTATTTCCTCCCTCAGGGCAGCTGTTGATGGGTAAAGGGACGCTCCCTCATAATCCCGGTTATGGTCCCTCGGTATCCGGTTCTTCCCCTGTTCCCCGTTCTCCACCCCATCCTTATCCATGAAAGGAACGACCAGGAATTCCACCTTTTCACGCAGGTATTCCAGCTCAACCTCATTCAGCAGGCTTTCGATGATCCCTTCGAGGACATAATTTGCCATCATTTCGCATGCATGATGCCTGGCTGTGATCAGAACCCTGGTCCCGGGTTTGTCCCCGGAAGGCCTGATGGAAAGTTTCTCAATGACCCGGTTTTCGGGAGAGATACAAAGTGTATCCCGGATCAGGCGATCCTTATTTTTTATCCGTCCGAGAAATGAATCCAGGTCCGCCCCGGTATAGGGGAATGCAGTACAGAACCAGGCTACCGTATCCTCCGTTGAGAATGCATAGGAAAAACCATTATTATGCACACGGTTTTCACCGTACCATTTCCAGGTATTGTTGTTGTTGATACTGTAAGCCGGACCAAATGCAGTAAACTGGTTATCCATCATGAATTGAAAAAATATCTGTTTCCCGCTTATGTTCGAAACCTTGAAATACCAGTAGAACCAATCACCTTCAGTCTCCGAGAGGTCAGGATTCAACCATATGGTATCACCGGCAGTCTTGACCACCATGATATTTCCTCCTGCAAAATCGGATGAGATTACAGGTTCAGCCTGGGCAAAGGCAAAATCCCCTGAAAAGAAAAACAGGGGGATCAGCAGGGATATTCTTTTTAAACTCATATTAATAAGCATTTACTGATACACCAGCCAGGCTGTGGCACGGGTTGGAATGTCCGTTGTAAAACGTATCCAGCGTGCCTGAAAATGATCAGGAAAGCGGTGTTTGTATTCTTTACCCGGAGCTATGGTCACCCGCTGGTACAGCATCCATGGACCATTTCCTACGGGGTCTGCCTCAATGTCAAAAGTCACGGGTTCATTTGATTCATGCGTGAGTGTAAGGCTTCGGTCATCATAAAACCCGATCAGGTAGGGATCTGAAGCTTCGCCGGCAGCTGTTTCCGTCCCAATCCAGGGTCCACCCTGACCGGTGGGTTTGCCCAGTTTCCACAGATCATCTATTACCCCGACCCATACGGCCGCTTTGCCGTCGTCAGACCGGATCACATGGGATTTGTTCCCTTCCATGCCTGGCTTGATCCCTGTCATCACGAGCAGGCCACGGTAACTGGCATAATCATGGATACGGAAGGGATGGGATGCTACAGGACGGATCTTCGCGAAACCATCTGCATTTTCGGCAGGCAGTTCATAAAATGTTCCATGACAGTTAAACAGGTCCCGCTCTGTTGCAACCTCCCTGCAAATGCGAAGAGATGCGGCCATGGTTGGTCCGGTGAAGGCATCATCACCCAGGGGCAATCTCCATCTCCTGTCCTGATCATCCGTGATCAAAATGGAAGATTCATCCACGGAAATGACATCTTCGGGTATGGCAAATTTATCGAGTATGAATTGAAGGGTATCAGGGTTCTCCACCGGGATAAGCTCAAGCTTTTCGTTGAGCTCATAATAACCGGTCGTGGTTTGATCCGTGCCATGGAATTGCTGGCCGGCAACTCCCAGGGTTCTCCTGTTGTTCCCCAGACCATATAGCAATCCACCCACTGCCTCAGTATCCTTTATGGCTGCAAGTCCCCGGAATATCCCCTCCCCTTCCAGAGTCCGCATATCATCTTCTGAATAATTGAAATATACTGTTCCCCGGGCAGATCTGTGCGGGATCACCCTGATCCATTCCCCGGTTTCTTTCTCTGAAAATTCGACCAGTGCACAGCCCTTTCCCTGGACGTTAACCCTTTTCAGTTCTACCCAGCGCCCGTTGCCCCGTCTGTCTATTTCAAAACTGAAATTTACAATGCTGTCGCTTTCATTGTGAATCCAGCAGCAACGCTCTGACCAGCCTGCGAAGATGAAGGGTTCCGAGGGCATTCCGGCATCCATATGCTCGCTCAGCCAGACCCCGCCTTCAGCGGTAGTGGGACCCAGGTTGTCTGGCATGTCCACTTCAGTAAACCAGAGATTGGAATTGGACTGGCCGGGACCGTGTATATTTCCCTTTACCTTTCTTTTATTGAGAAATTCCCTTTGGGCCGAATCATCACATCCGAATACAAGCTGACCGCGCCATCGGGTAAAATCACCAATAACTTTCAGATAAGCGGAACGGGGCCTGATACCCCCGCTGTTCTTCAATGAAAATTTCTCCGGGAATTGCCAGAACATCCCGTGCATGGTCATGAGATAATCGTGATTTTTTTTAGTGCCGACATCGCGGATCCGCGGCCATTCGGTATTCCATCCATGTGCCCCGTCATAACTATGGCTTGCCTTGGGGAGACGGTAAAAATCCCAGGACCCCTTGCCGGCATCCCTTACGCCCAGCAACAGGGATTTATGATCCCAGCCGCTTGTCCAGATCGGATCGTTTTCCGGATCTTCGTTGCCATGGATCCCACCCGGACCGGTAACCTCGACGAACTGGTTCCTGCGGACAAGTTTCCAGTCCTCTCCGTTCCATTCCATCAGGGCTCCGGACTCAATATCAAACCGTTTAAGGGCTTCCGGTGATAATTCACCATTGTTGGAATAAACCAGCACCCCCTGGCCCGAATACAATCCTTTGCCATGGGCACCCGGTAAAAGGGTACCGAATTCTTCTTCGGGCAGCTCATGGGCATCAGAGTATAAGGTTTTTACTTCCAGCGTATTAACATCTACTTCATAAAATCCTTCCTCCATGCTGGCATAGTAGATCATTTCCTCAGGCTTTTGCAGATGTCGTGCATTTCCGGTGTGCCGTCCGGGCATTTGATCGTAGGGGATGACCCGGACCTGCCCGTCAGCTGAAATTGCGTAGGGTCCTATGAAAAGCTGCTGGCTCTCCCGGTGGATCATCCTGTTGGCAGGTGTGCCCCCGAGGCTCTCCTGCCTGGCTATCCTTTCCAGTTCCGGGCTGATTTCGTACAGCTTGTCGGTTGATCCGTAAGGGAAATGTGGACCATAAGTGACAACCCACAGGCGGTTGGCCCAGGGTACCACCGCACCTGTTCCGCATTCCCCGTGTTCATTGTAATGGGCCAGGTGCGGGTAAACGCCACTGATCTGCAGAGGCTCCTGCCCGCAGGCTGAAAGTAAGACCAATATGCCAAGAAAAAAAAGACGTAATAATTTCATATCAATATATATACCAGGTATTTATGGACTACAATAAAACTATTACTTCAGATTTTGAAAACTAAGCATTATTCTGGATTTATTTCAGGCATTTGCGCATCAACTTCGACTCTCCACTGATGCAGACTCAACTTAAGTTCCTCGAGAATTTCAGGATGGTCCGCTGAAAGATCCCGTGTTTCTCCCGGGTCTGAATCAAGATCATATAATTCCCAGGCTGATTCATCCCTGAGGAGTTTTTCATGCCATTCGATCAATTTGAATTTTCCCTTGCGAATGGCTGAAGCAGGTTTCATTCCTGACCCGCGATGATAATGCGGATAATGCCAGTATTGAATGCGTTCTTCCATGCGGCCGTTTCCCAATAGTTCGCCTGCAATGGATTTCCCATCAAGCGGGTGATCCGTCGGGGACAGCCCTCCCAGTTCCAGTAAAGTTGGGAAAAGATCAATGGTACAGGTAATTGTTGGATTCCGGGAACCAGCTTCTATCCTGCCCGGCCATCTGACTATCATTGGCACCCTTATCCCTCCTTCATAAAGCCAGCCTTTGCCTTTCCGGAAGGGAGACTGGCTGGCATATGTTTCTTTGCCCCCATTGTCAGAACAAAAGAAAACAATGGTATTTTCTTTCAGACCCAGTTCTTCCAGTTTTTCAAGAAGCTTGCCGGTACCCTCATCCAGACGGTTTACCATGACTCCGAGTTTTGGGACCACCCTTAATTTCGGTGAAGGATATGATTGCCTGTATGCTGTGGTGCGTTCCAGGCTCTCCATCACCGGGTCATGAATGGAATTATGCGAAACAACCAGGAAGAACGGAACTTTTTGATTTTCCTCAAGGAAACGAATGGCACGATCCGTAATGCTGTCTACATTATGCGGGTCATGCTCCGGATCCGTAACTCCTGTTACCGGTTTATAGGTGACCATATATTCCTCAAAACCCTGTTTATCGGGATTGAAAGGTTTAGATTCCGGAGGTTTCTTTTCAATGCTCAGGTGCCATTTACCAAATATGGCTGTCCGGTATCCATATTCCCTGAAAACTTCACCCAGGGTGATCTCTTCCAAGGGAAGGTATTTTTGCCAGTCCGGCTGCTTCAGCAGACTGTCAGGGCATAAGCTCCCCTTGATAAAATCTGTAAGATGCAGCCTGGCCGGGTATTTGCCCGTCATCATTGCGGCTCGGGTCGGACTGCAGACCGCTGCTGAAGCGTAAGCATTGATAAATCTCATTCCCCCGGCTGCCAATCCATCAATGTTTGGAGTATGGTAGGGACCACCGTAACAGCCCAGCTGGTTCCATCCCAGATCATCTGCCAGTATCATAATTACATTGGGAGGGGTTTCGGGCTTCATCCCTCCCTGGCAGGATATTAAAAGAACCAAAAACCCATAACAAATAAGCTTTCTGATGATCAGGTTCATGTTAATGCTATCATTTGTGTCAATGAATGATACAAGTCAGGGTGGTCAGAGGAACTTAGGTGACAGTGTTCCTGAAGGATACGCCTGTAATCAAGCCCATATGCCAGCCTGAATTTCCGGTCCCCTTCCAGCTCCTGTCCATTTTCCCCGGCAGCTTTGAAACTGCATCCCCTGACCC
>JAZGGT010000722.1:0-3673 GCA_036480555.1 Bacteroidales bacterium
TCACCTCGTCACCAGGTTCTGCCCCTAGGGCAAACAAAGGGATCAGTAATGAACTGGTTCCGGAACTGGTGGCAAATGCATAGGGAACCCCGCAATATTCAGCAAATTCTTCTTCGAGGGTATGGACTTTGTGTTTGAAATCCGGATCATTCAGATCTCCATAGCGGAACAGATGACCTGACTCCATTAAATCCATTAATTCTCTAATTTCTTCTTTACCGACTAAATATGAACCTGGACCTGGCATCTTTTAAGAATTTAAATAAATATTTATTACTATTTGAACTTTACTTTCCTGGCAAAATTTATAGCTACCGGGCCCATGATCCCTGATTCAAGCAAGGGGGCATCCTTCCAGAGGGTGTTCTTTTGTAAATCGGGACCGGTAATATTGGTTTTCGTAAACCGTTCACCTTCTGGAAGCAAACCATCACCTGTCAGTCGGTTGGACCAGGTATTTGCAACTTCTAAAGTTAAGGTATTTTCCCCTGCTTTGGCAGCCCAGGTAATGTCCATTTTATAGGGTGGTTTCCAGAGGATCCCAATATTCTCACCATTCAGATATATCTCTACAACTTCCCTGACCTTGCCCAAGTCCAAGGAAATGATCAGTTCATCGTCTATATTTTCCCCGGGTATATCAAACTTCTTTATGTATGTTGCAATTCCTGAAAAATATTTAACGCCTTCATGATCCGAATCTGACCAAGACATCAATTCAGGAACAACTATATGGTCCGGTGCACCCCATCCGGAGGGAAAATCAAGTTGCCAGTCCCCCGTTATCTTAATCGGTGCAGGTATATCACCCACCGCGACAACATTTCTGTTGCCGTCATTATCTGTAAGTACATACTGGCCCTCTTCCCTTGCAATCAGGCTGATCTCATTACCTTTATTCAGTAACTCTATATACATGCCATTTTCCAAATCCATGCCGGAAACCGGGAAAATCTGTTTTTCGTCAAATGTTGCAGAAATCAAATGCGCGTGTTCATCCTGTTCCCTGAAAACAACGAATACAGAGCCGTGAGGCTGTAGTTTCAATGGAATCCTGGTTTCTTCACCATTTACATCGTATAATGCTGCTTTCTGGATTGTCCCGGTTTCGGGATCCCATATTTCCGGGATCTTACCCTTAACCCTGAATATTCCCTCGATGATCTCAAACTCATTTCTCGTATTGCTCACGAAGTAAATTTCTTCACCGGATGTCCTGCGATGTATGAAATCAAGGTTTGCCAGGTCATTATTGCTGGTAAAACTGAAATCAGGACCTAATCCCATTTCAAGCAGCACCTGTTTCAGTGTTTTTCCCCAGATTACCTTTCCATTCCCATATTGATTCTCCGTAATTGATCTACCATCGCAGTCTCCCCATAGCTTATCTGCCATTTGTTTAATGAGTTCATCCTTTTCAGCATAATCTTTCAATCCATGTGAGCGGGTGGGCTTAGGGCCGACTATCGTGGCTCCTTTTTTTACCAGGCTTTCGATCTTTTTTAGAACTTCCGGGTCTGCATGATCCTGGTCAGGCAAAACCATTATTTCATAGCTTTGTCCATCAGGCAACACAAGCTTCCCGTCCATTACATCAAGCCGGGTAAGAATTACTTCGCTGTTCGTCACATCGTAATCAAAACCAAATCCGAGCGAAGGATCGACATGTTTCGGCTTCACAAAATTCGGGGCCTGATCACCATAATAATAAAGTACGTCACCCACAAAGTTCCCCTGTTGTAACATGAAACAGCTACGGGCAATATAGTCAGAAAATGGCCTGGATTTGGGCCACCAGACCCGGGTGGAATTGAAATGGGTTCCGGCATGGTAAACAAACCCGGGTATACCTGCATCCGGAGTAGTATGGGGTGAGGTATGATAAACGAAACGGTTCAATCCCTCGCACATGGCCTTGTCCGCCAGTGGTTTAAGCTCTGCCAGCCCTTCCTGCCAGTGGAGGAAACTGGTGAATGCTTCTCCCTGTACCTCTTTTTTGCCATAAATATGTGCAGCACATGATATTTCTTTTACCAGTTGCATGACATCTAATCCATTTTCATCATAGCGTGGATGTTTATTCCAAAATTCTCCCCTGGGTATATCCAGTACTCCCAATGCCCTCAGGGCATCTACTGGAACATTATGAACCGGTGCTCCCGGTCCCCCGGATTCTGAACAAAGTTTGAGGCCATGCTGATTGCTGATCTCCCTGCCTTTCAGATACAGGTTTTCAATTAGCATATCCGAAAGGATTTTCATGTAATCGTGCATGAACCTGTCTGTAATATCTTTGTTTTGAATGATCTTACCCTGCAGTACCGGCAGGTAGGGTTTCATGTTGTAACCACGCCTCTTCTCAAATTCTTCGAGCATTTTTGGTGTCCACACAAATCCTACCACCTCATAACTGCATAAATAGAGGTATTTAATGGGAGTTTTTGCAAGATCTCCGAGTGTTGATGATAATCTGTCTATGAAATGGTTAAAATGAAATTCTGTGGCTTCCGCATTAAAATGGTCCATGCTCAGGCCTGTGGAATTCGGACTCGGGCATTTCAGCATCTCGCCCGTATTGGCACAAACAAAGCGCGAGATTTCCCATGTGCCTTCTCCTGCCTGCCAGGTCAGCCTTCCGTTTTCATCGACATGACCGGAAAGATCAATTACCTGCGAAAGGTCCTGTATGATCTCATCCCCGGAAGAGGGAATGGCCAGAACAGCCACATCCTTGTAGTATACAGGCAATCCATCCGCACTTTTTTCAATAAATACATTTTTACCTGCCCTGTTTTTGGTTGGAAGCTCGGGGAATGGCAGGTCTAACTCAATATCCCCGGGTCCGGATACAAGCTTTGAGGTTTCATATAATGCCATTGATCCGTGTTCAGGCTTGATCCAGCTTCCTCCTGCATCCCAGCTGCTCGAAAGGATCAGGCCCAGTTCCATCTCCAGGCGGGTAGCTTCCTTCACAGCATGGCTGATCGCGTCGAGACACTCTTCTCCCATAAATGCTGGTCCGGCCGGTACAATTCCATCGGGATTGCTGACCGCTCCAATATCAAATATGTCAAAGCCAGCCATTCCCTGGGCCTTGGCTTCTTCGAGTTCATAAGTAAGCCGGGATAGATCAAAATTACCATTCATCCAGTCCCAATACCCCTTCGGACGCACTGAAACCGGGGGATCCTTAAATCCTTCTTCCAGGGAAACCTTCGGGGAATCAAGACCAGAAGGATCCTCTTGTTGCTGACAGCTATTAAGCGTAGTAAGTAAAATGGCTAATTGAATGAAAATTTTTCTCATGTCCGGGTATGATTTAGATGCTATTCAATGTTGTTTTCCAGGATTAAAATTTTGCTTTCTTTCGAATAAGTATTGGGACCCACAATATCCATGTCACCATCATTCCCAAGATCTCCGGCTACGCCATAATACATTCCGTATTCAGGATCGATAATTTTCTTTGTCCAGCTCATTCCATCGCCATCATTCAGCCAGAGATAGCTTCCTTTTTTCCCGAATGAGAGTCCCACAAAAACGTCAAGGTCCCCGTCCATATCAAAATCGCATGCCAGTGCCTGATGGTTGGCTGTAAAATGATCTTCAATGATATGTTTTACCCATGGCTGCTGTCTGGGCTTATCAGGGAGATCATACCAGGCCAGGTACA
>JAZGGT010000723.1:0-3865 GCA_036480555.1 Bacteroidales bacterium
TGCCGATTCAACCATTGCGATGGGATTTACAATGGCTATTGGATAATCGGCATATTTAGGGGCTGAACCATGGGTGGGCTCAAAAACTGCCACCTCTTCCCCTAAATTCGCACTGCACGCAAAACCAAGTCCACCAATAAGTCCCGCAAACCCATCGGAAACAATATCCCCAAACATGTTCCCTGCTACTATAATACCATAATCCTCAGGCTTCTTGGTAAGCCACATCATCTGTGCATCAATATTTGTATTCCATAGTTCAATTTCCGGAAAAGATGTTTTATGGATCTCCTTGGCCAGCCTGAACATGAGACCGGAAGTTTCCCTGATGACATTTGGTTTTTCACAAACTGTCACTGATCTGTACTGATACTTCCTTGCATATTCAAAAGCAGCCACTAATATTCGTTCCGTGGCCTTAATGGTGAAGATCCTCGTCGACACTGCCAGCTCAGCCTTCGGAACATTTGAAAAGTTTTTCAGGAATTTTGGATGGCTGAGCAGGGCCTC
Organism: Bacteroidales bacterium; assembly: GCA_036480555.1. Lineage (GTDB taxonomy): Bacteria > Bacteroidota > Bacteroidia > Bacteroidales > SM23-62 > SM23-62. The sequence goes on from JAZGGT010000723.1 coordinate 511, forward strand.
ATATACATTATCAGGGGGATCAGACCATTCAACCCCGCCATAGAGTCCCTCAGTATTCTGTCTGAAAATCACCACATCGATCTCCGGCTCTTCTACCGTGTTGTTCGGTCCCCTGCGTATAAAATTAAGGGGATTACCTTTATAGGTCCGGCAGGGCCGGATACATACATCCAGGTTGAAGTGCTGTCTTAGTCCTACTATAGGACTGGAATAGATCAGTCCCTGCCCCTGCAGTGAGGGATCCAGTTCATCGGCAGCCTCTTCCTTGGGTTTTGATGTAATCGCTCCAAAAAGCCCTGTTTTATGCCTGGTCAGCAGATCGATGGTCCGGTCCGGCAGGGGATTCCCCTCAGCTTTCCAGAATTCCCAGCCAATATCAGCATTTACATATTCTGCACTAAATCCGGCAGCATCCAGGATACGCAGGGTTTCTTCCAGTACGATCCCGCCTATACCATCACCCGGCATGGTAACTATGGTCCTTTTGCTCATTTTTTATTCAGCTTAGCAGATTTTTAACCGAAGCTTAAAAATAGAAGAAAAAAACAAGATCTATTTTGTCGGGGATGTGTTATTTATCACTTATTTTAAAAAACATTTAACTATCCCTAACATCTCAATGAATCCACTCTCAGACTTAGACAATACACTTCTATGGAAGTATTTTGAAGATATTTGCAAAATCCCAAGGCTGTCCAGGAATGAAGGCCAGGTCATAGATTACCTGCTGGCATTTGCCCACGAACACAAACTTAAAGCAAAAAAAGATAAAACAGGTAATGTATTGATCTCCAAACCTGCCAGTCCGGGTATGGAAAACCGGAAAACTGTAATCCTTCAAAGCCACATGGATATGGTGGGCGAAAAGGAACAGGGCCGGCCACATGACTTCAGCAAGAACCCCATAATCCCTGTGGTAGATGGTGAATGGATAAGGGCCAGTGGCACCACCCTTGGGGCTGATGACGGCATAGGCATAGCTGCCCAGATGCTTATCCTGTCGGACCGGGACCTGGAGCATGGTCCCATAGAATGCCTTTTCACGGTAGATGAGGAATCCGGTATGACCGGTGCACAAAACCTCGAACCTGGTTTTATGACCGGGGAAATCCTGATCAACCTGGATTCTGAGGACGAAGGGGAGTTGTTTATCGGTTGTGCCGGCGGAATTGACACGATCGGCACTTTTAAATGCAAAACTAAAAAGCCCGAAGACGGATCAGTTGCTTACAAAATGTCTGTAGGTGGAGTAAAGGGGGGGCACTCGGGCGACGAGATCCATAAAAGTCCGGGTAATGCCATCAAGATCCTGAACCGGTTTTTGTGGAATGCCGGCAATGATTTTCGGCTCGCCCTCTCAATGTTCAACGGGGGAAATCTACGGAATGCCATTCCAAGGGAAGCTTTTGCCTTATTCACAATACCGGCTGCTCTGGTGGAGGATTTTGAGGATTATTATCAAAAATTTACAGATACCCTGCTACTGGAGTTAAAGGATTTTGAACCTGAGCTAAGCTTCCAGCTTTCCAGGTCCGAACTGCCGGAAACCATCCTGACCCGAAAAAGACAAGTTCGGTTAATACGTGCACTCTATGCATGTCCCCATGGGGTCATTACCTGGAGTCCTACCCTGAAAAACCTTGTGGAAACGTCCACAAACCTGGCATCCATAAAATTTACGAAACCCAACAGGGCAATTGTTACTACCAGCCAGAGAAGTTCTGTTGATACTGCCAAGAAAAATATTGGCGACCGTGTGGCCAGCTGCCTTGCCCTTGGAGGAGCCCTTGTTGAACACAGTGATGGTTACCCGGGATGGACCCCGAACCCGGATTCGGAGATCCTGAATATCACCAGGGGGGTGTATGCCGGGCTGTTTGGACAGGAACCTGTCGTAAGGGCTATTCATGCAGGATTGGAATGCGGATTGATCCTGAAAAAATACCCGGGACTGGATATGCTTTCTTTTGGTCCCACGATAAAAGGGGCCCACACACCATCTGAAAGAATCAACATTCACACTACGGAAAAATTTTGGAAGCTATTGCTGGAGGTACTCGAAAGGATACCGGAGAAGAAGTAATGGTTTCACCAGTCATCTTCCACAAATTCTGATTTACTGACCCCGCATACCGGACATTCCCAATCCCCCGGTATATCGTTAAAATCAGTGCCGGGATTAATCCCTCCATCAGGATCCCCTTCCACGGGGTCATATACAAAACCGCAAATGGTACAGCGGTATTTTTTCATTAGGTAAAATTTTGCAGTAATTATACTAATTAAATTTTTGATAATACCTGGTGATCACCTTTTATTGAGGAAATGATTTATCTTTACAAACAATGACCGGGAATCTGAAGAACATCCACGAGGCAATCCTGCAGTATGATCCGATCTCCCTCGGGGAAATGGATGCTGTACAACTCATGAACCGGACAGATACCAAGTTTGTATTTCATACCTCTAAACTTGGAGAATTGCTGGATTTGTCCAGGGAACAATACCATGTGCTGCAGATCGCGGAGAACCGGGACTTTCAGTACAATTCCCTGTATTATGATACAGAAGGCCTGGAGCTCTACCTGGCCCACCACAACGGGAAGAGACCCAGGTTCAAGGTCAGGTTCAGGGAATACGTGGAGACTGGGACAGTCTTCCTGGAGGTCAAGCGAAAAACCAATAGGGAGCGGACCCGGAAATCAAGAATACAGGTGGAGGAAATTGAGAATGAACTATCCGGGAAGTCTATTCAATATATTGAAGAACAGGCACCGCTCCGGGCAGCTTTCCTTAGGCCGGCATTATGGACTATTTTTCATCGAATTACCCTGGTCGGAAAAAACAATCCCGAACGCATTACCATAGACCATGATCTCTCCTTTAGACACGGGGATCTGGAAAAACAACTTCCCTTCCTTACCATTTGTGAAGTCAAACGGGATAGTTTCGCTGGCAGCACTGATTTCATTAAAAACCTGGGGAAATTGTCAATCCATCCGGGGAACTCCAGCAAATACTGCCTGGGAACGGTGTTGTTGAAAGATCATGTCAAATACAATCGCTTTAAACGTAATATTTTGAAACTAAACCGACTCGAAAATGATAATAGATCTTATCCTGCTGCAGGCTGAGCAGAACGAGCTTATAGGAACGCTTTTCTTTCAAATAGAGTCATTTCTGGAACTTGTGATTCGTTTCACATTCAATTTACTGGTCGTTGGCATCATCGTCAGAGGTTTATATTATACCATCAGCAGGAAAAAGAATTATATGTTTTCCTTCCTTCTCATTGGTATCGTTACATTTCTTGTTTGTTACTTACTTGAGAGCCTTAGTCTTAATATTGGATTTG
>JAZGGT010000724.1:0-4255 GCA_036480555.1 Bacteroidales bacterium
ATCTACAACGAATCCGTCGTCAGATCAATTCAGACAAAACAGGATTTAAAGTAGGTGTTCATAATAAATAACCTCCCCTTATTTGCATTGATTGAATTACTACCGGATTATCAGGTCAAGCAATCGAATCAGATAAATAACCGGACGTTATTTTATGAATCCACACCTTATTTTATATCCTGTTTTGTCCAAATTCATTTGAAAACATTCAGTTTTGACAAAAGTTTCTGGCACAAGGATAATAAATCACTGTTGGAAGAACAGGTTGAGAAAGTAATAATGCCCAAAAAGGGCAGTGTTTCAAGCTAGAACAGGAGGAAGAAGACCAACGGTTTTTTAAAATGTTGAGAAATAAACATAGTGCAGTAGAATCAAACATTAATGAATTGGATTGCAGGGGGCTGGACCGGTGCCCAGACCGGGGGTATCCGAATTACAAACGATATATAGGATTGGCAATTGGAGCATATAATCTGCGGTGTTTTGGACAGCAGTTGATTGCAGTTCAACAACATTCTCTGCAATTAAATGAGAGAGAGCAAAAAGCAGCGGCTTAAGCACTGCTTAATACATATTAAACGACTGATTCTGAAGGGGATTGGTATGCTTGGGAAGTTAAAATTATGGATATAATTAATCGGTTAATCCATGGCTCCAACAGAATCCGGGGTTAAGTATCAAATTTAGCATGGATTTTACACGATCCATCCCAAATGAATGAGGGCAGAGTTATGAAAACTTAATAAATGGTTCGTTTTCTTTCAAGCATTAATTACCATTTTCATTGTAAGTTGTTACAAACATTACAATTTGGTATTTTTACTTAAGTAGCCTAATGTCCCGGGAAGAAAAGTGCCTCATGGAAGTGAAACTTACCTGCAGGACTCAGGCCTTAAATTAAATATCATGCTAAACATCAGATTTCTATTGATTTCATATTTATTGACTTTCCAAATTGGTCCTCTGATTGGGCCCGTCTGCTCCCAGGATGCCATCGAGATATCAACCCCGATGACACCGCCTGAATGGGCCTTGCTGGAACGTGAAGTGCTGGAGGCCAACAATGAAGCTATAATCAGGTTCTATGAACATTTTTTTGATGAACACGGATACCTGCTTCATGTACCCCGCTGGGGCATGCTCGATGGTACAGACGATGCCATAGAGAATTTCAGGCTCTGGACAATTCTTCATTCCCTGGGCGCATCTGACACAGTACTGGCTTTATATAAGAAGGGGCTTGAAGGCCATTACCGTCAATATACGGAAGTGACTACTAGTTCTACAGACATTGCTGAATACGGTTGTTATTACCAGGATTTCTTACCCATGTCGGACTGGATGCACCAGGGAGAGGGAATGCAGGGACTGATGCACCAGGGTTTGTCCGATCCCAACGATGTAAAAATGCAGCAGAGGTACCGCCGCTTTGCGGGATATTACCTGAATGAGGACCCTGATGCGATGAACTATGATCCTGAACATAAAATAATTCGTAGTTTCTGGACAGGAAGCAGGGGACCCATGCTCAGGGAAGGAAGCGTGTACGATTGGGGTGGAGACATAACGTCAGGAAAGTTTCATTTACTCCATAACCTGGGTGGAAGAACAGTCATGATGGATTATGAGGAGGAGTATCCCGGAATTATTCACCATTTCTATTATTTCCCTCAGAGTACTGCGGGTGATCATCCCTTAAATCTGGTGACCACCAACCTGGCGCTGAATGCTTATATGCTGGCTCATGAAGAGAAGTATTTGAATTGGCTGGTAGAATATGCAGAGGCCTGGAAACAACGCGCATATGAGACAGGAGGGAATTTCCCTAGCAACATCGGATTGGATGGAACAATTGGAGGAGCCATAGACGGAAAATGGTATTTGGACAAAAATTCCGAAAAAGGGATGTGGTACATGGGCACATACGGATGGAATTTCTCATACTATCACTGGAGGAAGAGTATCCATCATGAGAACCATGTCAACTGGGGCATATTTCCGGGCATGGGCAATGCCTACTTGGTGACCGGGGATATAAGCTTTATTGATGCCCTGCGCAAACAGATGGATAACCTGTATGAAAACATAAAAATCATTGACGGCATGGAAATGATCCCGAAGAACTATGGCATTCATATTGACCGGGATGAACCGCTTAAATTCAATGTTTTTAATATCGTTGACGAGAAACTAACAGTTCCGGAAGGTACAGGTGTAGAAGGGTGGTACAACTGGACCCCGGACCTGATGATTCCGGAACTTATAAATATTTACCTATGGTCAAAGGACCGGAAGGACCTGGAGCGCATTCCAAAGACGGGATGGATAGGATTCCTTGAGGGGGTGAATCCCACTTACCCCGAAGAGTCACTGCGGGACCAGCTTGAATTTATCAGGACCAAGATGGTAGATTTACGAAATGATCCAACCACGCCCGGCACACGGCTTGCAGATTGGTCATTGAAATACGATCCGGCAACCACAACAATAGAACTTGTCAGATTAATGCTGGGTGGAAATCTTTCTGGGCGAATATGGACAGTACACAGCAGGGTGAGGTACTTTAATCCGGAAAAACACCGTGCAGGATTACCTGATGATGTGGCCTCACTTGTTACAAAAATGGAGGGAGGTATCACCAAGCTGATCCTTGTAAACACAAACCAGGTGGAACCGCGTACAGTCGTTGTACAGACGGGCGCCTACGGAGAACATCAATGCCAGTGGGTGGAAGTCGGGGAGAACCAGTACAGCATTGGAAGACGCTTCTTTACTGTTGATCTTGCTGCAGGAGCGGGCGCTGAGCTAACGTTATCGACAAAGTGGTATGCAAATAAACCGACTCTCTCATTCCCATGGTAAAGAGTAATTTGTCACAATTGCTTAATTTTTTACAGAACATTCACCATCACTATTAAAAATACGGATTTTAAATTACAGCAACATGAAAAAAGAAAATCGAAGAGAGTTTCTGGTTAAACTGTCAGCCATGACGGCGGTTATACTGTCTCCGCTGCCAATGGTTGCTTGTAAGGCCGGAATTCAGGATAAATTTGGACAGTTGCTGCCCCAGCGGATACTGGGAAGTACAGGTGAAAAAGTTACCATGATTGGTCTTGGAGGCGCGCATGCAGGTCAGACAGAGGAAATGGAATGCGAACGTATTATTGAAAGGGCCATTGAGTTAGGAATCAGATTTTTTGATACCGCAGAAAGCTACCAGGATGGTATCAGTGAGGAACGGTACGGGAAGTACCTGACTCCCAAATTCCGGGACCATATTTTTCTGCTGACAAAAACCCGTGCCAAAGATGCGGCCACTGCAAAAGAACATCTTGAGGGATCCCTGAGAAGGCTGAAAACAGATTATCTTGACTTGTGGAAAATGCACGACATCAGGTCACCTGGGGATGTGAATGACAGGCTGCAGAATGGCGTACTCGAGACAATGTTAAAAGCTCAGGAGGAGGGGAAAGTGAGGCATATCGGTTTTACAGGTCACGCGACGTACAAGGCTCACGCACATACGTTGCAGGTACAAGAAGAGTTTTCAACCTGTTTAATGCCGATCAACGTTGCCGATCCTTCCTATGAAAGCTTTATCCTGAACGTTATGCCTGAACTTCAAAAACAGGAATATGGGATAATGGCTATGAAAACCCTTGGAGCAGGTGGTTTGATGGGTGCCCCTAGTTTTTACATTGATCCGGAAGCAGACAGGCCGAACATTATCCCTGATAAGATCTCCATAGAGGAAGCCCTGCATTTTGTCTGGTCATTGCCAGTCAGTACCATTATTTCAGGATGCGAAATGGTAGAGGAACTTGAGATGAATGTCAAGGCCGCCCGGTCTTTTGTTGAAATGAATGAGGAGCAGCGTAACACATTGATTACAAAGGTATCAGATCTGGCTTCTACCGGGAATATGGAATGGTATAAGGAATAAGATGAAATTTCTACAGGAAGCGGGATCGTTTTAAAAAGCTTAGATTAGCCGATTATTTATATGCAATGAAGTGTTGTTTCTGGGTGCCGAGATTTTGAATGGAAAGTTTTACCGAATCACCGGGTAGAATGAATTTCTGGGGACTCATTCCAAGGCCAACTCCGGCCGGTGTTCCTGTAGAGATTATATCCCCTGCTTCCAGTTGCATAAACTGGGTAATATAATGCAGGAGGAAATCCGGTTTGAATATCATCATACTTGTACTGCTGTTTTGCATAATCTGCTCGTTTACAGACAATTGCATTTTTA
>JAZGGT010000725.1:0-8725 GCA_036480555.1 Bacteroidales bacterium
TAGGAAAGGGTATGAATGAAGGTAATACCTGGTTCATCTTTGACGGATATATGGATTTTCTTGCCCAGGATGAATTAAATGAATGGATGAATGAGATAAATCTTCCGGTCGTAGCGGATGTAGGCTATAGTAGATTATATGGATGTGAAGATTATGAGGGCTTACAGGTTCAGAGGATGTATACAAAAGAAACATGGTTTGATTTCGCCAGGCGTAAAAACGGATACGTATTTCGCAATGTATACAGCAGATCAAACGATGATCTGTACCATTATGACGGATATATAGCTCAGGAGGGAAATAAAGAGCAGATTGACAGGGAGAATGTTCCATTTATTTTAAAAACAGGTAGATTGGAAGATGATGCTTTGTCCTGTATGGTCCTTTTCCTGGATAAGGGGGAGTCACTAACCCATGAAAACATGTGGGAAGCCATACTTGACCGGCGGGAGGTAGGAATCCTGGAAAAGGGTAAAATGATGGGGCCTGTATTCTTTCGAAATGCGTTGCAAATGTTGTTACTGGACAGGGTCTATCTTGAGGAATATTACGGTGACAGGATAGATCTCGAGGCAACTGTCGAGGGCTATGAATTGAAAGTCACTGTTACCAACACCTATCCGGAAGAGATTTCAGGTTCCCTGGATTTGACATTGCCAGGCCAATTGAAGGCAGAAGATTTTAGTTCCATGAAATTCAACTTACCTGCACGGAGCCATAAAACTTTCACCTGGCAAATCCAGCCTGAAGAATCGGCAATGGGGAGGACCAATCCGGTTGGAGTTCATTGCAACTGGAATGATAAGACAAAAAGCACCATTGCCATGCTCGATCTTCCTCCTGCCATCTCAGTACACCAGGTTTTATATGACCATGCACCTAATTTCTCTTTTCCTGTAACCATCCATAATTTTACAAAAGAAACATCCTTTCCGGTACAGGTCCAGATCGTTGACAAAAAGGATGCTCAAAATGTAATATTTGAAAGTGAGCAATCATGCACAGCGAAACAAGGATCTTTTCAGGATTTACTGTTTGAACTGGAGGCACCCCCTGGTGGCTACAATGTACGGGTTACAAGCCTGGGACAGGAATATGTTTCACAGTTGGGAGTGGGAAAAGCTGAAGGGAGTGTCAGCGCAAATGAGGTTGATGTGGATGGTGACGGAATAAGCGAATTCCAGATGGAAAATGACAGCGTGAAAATAACCCTCCTGGCCATAGGTGCGCGTGTCATTGATTATACTGTAAAAAGCCGGAATGATAATGTATTTTCTAAAGTATGGCCCGAAAAAACCATTGATGATAAACGACCATTCAGAAAACGGGGGTTTTATCCATACGGGGGATTTGAAGATTTTCTCGGTCAGGCCAGCATGGAGACCCATCAGGTGTATGATGCTGAAATCGTTAAAAAGGAAGGCGATTATGTCCGGGTAAAGATGTCGACAGATTATTTTGGCAACCGGCTGGAAAAAACTTTTACCCTTTATGGTAATTCGCCCTTACTGGAGGTTCGCTTTGCATTGACTTTTAAAGACCCGTACGCTAATGTACTTGGACCCCAGCCAATTCTTGAGCTGGGTGAGAGGCACTGGACTGAGGATGTATATACACTTCCGACCCTGGATGGTATGGTTGAGATAAGGATGATGCCTGAACGAAGCTGGGGACAGATATTTTATCTGAGTGAAGGCTGGCATGCAGGGTATGAGACCAAGGACGATGTAGCATTCGTAGGGGCATACCCGGTATCGCAACCTTTATTTTTACACATGTTCCTGAACCATCCAAAGAACAGGGACTCTCATCATTACTATGGAGAATTTCAACCCTGGACACCAATTATTCAGAAAAGCACCATGTATTTTACATATTATTTATGGGGTGCCGGCGGACCATGGGAAAACGGGGTTAAATTCCTGCGGGAGAGAAATTTAATTACTACGGCAAATTAATCGAAGGAATATGAAAGGTTTTACATGGAGCCCATTTTATTATGGCACGGGGATCATGCTCTTTTTAATCTTCTCAACCAGCTGTTTTGTTAATGGCCAGAAAATAGAGGATTACACATATGATAAGGGTCAGTTAACTCCTGCTAATAATGTAATCAGAAGCGAATTCCAGTTTAACGGTTATACCAATTACTGGCATAATACCTATCATGAGTGGTACCGTTACGGCAATCTTTTCAAAATGGCATTGCCCCAGGTGGAGAAGGCCATCCTTCAAAGCAAGGTGGACATTGCCGAAGACATGGGTATTCCGGGACTCATCATGGAGGAAGGATTTATGAATGCCCTCCTGTCAGGATCCTATGAGATCCTGGACCAGCCTGATCCCGATCAGCTGAAAGGGGCCCTCTCCAAAGGAGATGTGCTGGTCTTTCTGGATCCGGGATCAGAGGCCGGGGAGATAGTCATGTCTGAGTTGCCGGCAGACTGGGAATGGCCCCGTAAGCTGAATAGCCATCAATATAGCGCCACCGGCCTGATACGGGCAGATCTCTTTCTGCTTGAACAAGTTGAAAGTAAGTTATTTGTGGTCAGTACACCGGATGCAGGCACTCGCCGCGCACTGGGAGAACTAATCGAGAATACCAGTCAGCTCCTCAGCAAATATAAGCTTCATAAAGGCTGGTTCGGGGCTGAGACCCTACTGAAGAGTGTGACCTGTACAAAAGGGCATCCACTGGAAGTAATAGGAACGGGGATGAATGAAGGAAACAGCTGGTTTGTTTTTAATGGTTACATGGATTTTCTGGCTAAAGATGAATTGGAAAAGTGGATGAATCAGGTGAAACTTCCGGTAGTAACCGATGTTGGTTTCTGGCCTATTTTCGGGTGTAGGGATTATGATGGATTGCAGGTCCAGAGCATGTTCACCAAGGAATCATGGATTAATTATGCCCGTAAAAAAGGAGGGTATGTTTTCCGTCAGGTCTGGGATACAGCAGCCGACGCTTTTCATTACGATGGGTACCTGGCCACTGAGGGGAATAAGGAACAAATTGACCATGAAAATGTTCCGTTTATTCTAAGAACTGGAAGACTTGATCAGAATGTCCTGAACAGCATGGTACTGTTTATTGGGAAGGATATACCGCTCACACGGGAATCGATGTGGGATGCCATCCTTGACAGGCGTGCCACAGGTGTGCTGGAACAGGGCAAGATGCTGGGACCCGCCCTCTACCGGAATGCTCTCCAGCTGTTGTTGCTTGACAGGGTTTACCTTGAAGAGTATTTCGGTGACCGCATTGATTTGAAGGCGGTGGTAAATGGTTATGACCTGGAGGTAACAGTCAGTAACTTCAGTGAAAGAGCTGCATATGGAGATCTGGAACTAACACTTCCAGCCGGAATGACAGTAGAAGATCCTGCCACAGTCCCGGTAGACCTTCCGTCAAACAGTTCAAAGATCCTCCGCTTTTCTTTGCAGCCTGGAAAAGAGGCAATGGACGGTGCCAACCCTCTTGCGGTACATTTCAACATGGAAGGAAGAAAGAAAAGTACCCTGGCCATGCTTGACCTGCCCCCGGCCATCTCTGTACACAGGCTTTTGTATGGACATGCTCCAAGGGTCAGTTATCCTGTATCGGTCCACAATTTCAGTAAGCAATCATCATTCCCGGTGGAAGTGCAGGTTTTCCGCACAGGTCGTAAGGAGACTCCTCTGTTCCAAACTTCAAAGACCTGCAATGCCGCCACAGGCTCATCACAGGATTTACTATTTGACCTGGATGTTGCTCCTGGTGACTATGAGGTAAAGGTGACTGCCCTGGGTATGGATTATACCTCACAACTGGGAGTCGGCAAGGCGGAGGGGAAACCCTATTTGTATGAGATTGACCTGAACAATGACGGTGTCAATGAGTTCCGGATGGAGAACGATAGTGTGCAGGTGACACTCCTGACTACAGGAGCCCGGGTGATCGAATACATTGTGAAGAGCCGGGATGACAATGTGTTCTCAAAATTATGGCCGGAAAAACCGATAGATGACAAGCGTCCTTTCAGGAGAAGGGGCTACTATTTTTACGGGGGGTTCGAGGATTTCCTGGGACAGGCAAGCATGGAGACCCATCAGGTCTATAATGCTGAGATCGTTAAGAAAGAGGGGGATTATGTACGGGTGAGAATGTGGACCGATTACTTCGGGAACAGGCTGGAAAAGACTTTTACCCTTTACGGTAATTCCCCTTTACTTGAGTTGCGGTATGCGCTGACCTTTAAAAATTACCCGGAAGCCAATATCATTGCACCTGATCCACTCCTGGAACTGGGTGAGAGACATTGGACAGAAGATGTGTTTACTGTGCCGGAAGAAGATGGACTGCACGAATACCGTATGAAGCCTGAAAGGTATTACGGCCGGATATTTTATCAGAAGGAAGGATGGAATGCAGGTTATGATACCAGGGAAGACATTACCTATGTGGCAGCTTATCCGGTGGATCAGCAACTTTTCCATCATATGTGGATGAACCATCCGATCAACAATGATGCGCATTATTATTGTGTGGAATTCCAACCATGGCTGACTATTTACAGAAAGAGCACCACCTATTTTACATACTATATGTGGGGCGCTGGAGGACCCTGGGAGAACGGTTTAAAAGAATTGAGACAAAGAAATCTTATTACCACGAGATAATAGCAAACCTCCTCACGATCACCATGCAATGTATTCATCGGGATCTCGGAGAGAACAGTAAAAACAAAGACATAGGGGATTAGAATAGTTAGACGCCAGTACAATTGCCATACCATTAGCAGCTCCCACTGCAGTAGATATACTGCCTTTCTTATCTATGCTTTCAGAGATATTAAATCCTTTATTGAAATCAAACCAAAGACGTAAATTATAGCATTAAATCATATCTTAAATGCTGACTTATAGGGTGTTGTGCAAAATAGGGTGGTAAGCTTGGATTTAAAATCATTTTTTCTATTGCATAAAAGAAATGGCTGTTTCGGAAATGACCGTTTCGGAAACAGACAATTCTTTATTATATGATTCAAATAAGAAGTTTTATCTCTTAGTGATATGTAATGCCAGGAGGCTGAGTTAATTCAAGTTATTTTTTACGATGGAATTTTTCAGACTGGCCTGATCGCTTTGTGCATCAGTAATAACATTTCCTGAAAAATTAACACGTTCACTTGGCTCACCTTTCAGCTCCAAGGCTTTTGGACGTACCGATGAGATCAGGTTTCCCACGACGCATATATCTGTGGTGCCTTCAAAAACAATACCTCCGGCATTTAAATCTTCAACGCGTTTGGTTTCATCCTTACCGATGTAACTATTGGAAAAATTATTGCTTGATACGGTAATTCTCCCACTTTTAGGACCAATAACAAGCGCATCTTTTCCCATTATGGTAAACGTGTTAGCACTTACTGCACACCCATGTGCGTCGCGAAGATCAACCCCGCCTGAGACGTTATGCGCAATCACGTTAGCACTGATGGTGATGCCGTAGCAATCCTTGTCAAGAATAACCGCTGTGCCCGCACATTCTTCGATCATATTTCCTGACATAACAGAACCATATGTATTTTTAATCACAACTCCATTTCCCAAATGATCATCAAGATTATTGCCTGTCATACACAGATTATATCCGTCTGTACAATGCAGGGCATCCTGGTTTTCCTCAAATTGATTGGCGGAAACGATGATATCATGACAGCCTATCAGGTTCAGCCCTGTTCCTTTGTTATAGGTGATCAATGAATTGGTAATGCGCGGATCTTCGTAACAGTAATAGAGCATTATTCCATCACCACCGTGGTAACTGACGGTTATCCCTTGTATGAATATTTCATTAATCCCTCGAGCTTCAATGCCATGTCCGCTCTTTTCATTTCCGGTGATACGAAAATCCTGCAAGCTTATACGCCATAATTCCGATTCACGGCTTTCTCCTTCATCCGGATGCTGTATAAGCATTGCCGGCATACCTTCTGTGTTCATATTAATAATATGCGTAGCAGTCCCGGCTCCCTCAATTTGCACATCCGGTTTATTGATGATCAATGGCTCATGAATTTCAAATATTCCAGGAGGAATTCGCACAACTCCACCCTCCCCGGAAAGTGCGTCTATCGCATCTTGCAAACTCGAATATGCACCAGCTTCGATACATTGTTTTGCCCCGGGAAGCCGGAGAGATTGGTTTTGACAAGAAAATGCAACAAAAACAAGTATTGCGGGGAGTAAATTCACAATTGTTTTTTTCATGACAGAATTTTTAATTTTTAATAAGATTGCTTACAAAAAGTTGCATAGAAACTTGTTGTATAATTAGTAATTAATTTCCACTAACATAATAGTAGAACCAATAATAATGACAATCCATGTTTTCATTACTATAGATATCATTGAGCCATCCGTCATTGGTTTCACCCACAATGGGATTGACCGAACGGACACCGGCATTTTAAGAAACCATCTGAATCAAAACTAATTTGTGAACAAAATGAAATATCCCAATTTGGGAATATCGATGGTTGTTCATAGATTTGTAACATGAGAATAATTGCGTTTAGGACATTAAAAGAATTCTGGAGAAAACCTAAATGCGCAGATTCTGAAACATCTTTACCTTCTTGGTATCATGATGCCAAAATAGCGGACTGGAAAAATTCAAATGAACTAAAACAGCAATATAAGAGTGCAAGTATTGTTGGAGAAGGACGAGTTGTATTTAATATTAAGGGTAATACATACCGATTAGTAGTTTCTATTGACTATGAGTTTCAAGTTATTTTTATTCGATTTATTGGAACCCATAAACAGTATGATAAAATTAATGCAAAAACGATTTAATCATGGAAATTAAACCAATAAAAACGGAGCAGGATTACAATATGTCAATCAAAAGGATTGAAGAATTGTGGGGAGCTAAGAGAGATACGTCTGAGGGAGATGAATTGGATTTACTTTGTACATTAGTTGAATCATATGAAATGAAACATTATCCAATTGCTCCACCTGACCCAATTGATGCTATAAAGTTCAGAATGGAACAAATGGGAATGACAAATGCAGATATGGTAAAATACCTGGGTAGTCAAAGCAGGGTGAGTGAAATTCTTAACGGGAAAAGAAAATTGACACTTAAGATGGTAAAGTCATTATATAAAGGATTAAATATACCAGCAGAAATACTATTGGCATGACATGAATAAAAATGTGCTACAACACCCGCTCATAAATAATTGCCGTGGTAGTATGTTCTTCAAATGTTGTAATCCGCATCAGGGTTGGTGTATCTTGATAGGAAGAGACTCCGCAATCGGCAACTATTCATAGCGCAAACTATTCTTCTATTTGAGTAACCCCAACTGCTTTACCAAATCAGTCCCCTACAAACACGGCTGCCGGGACTTTCTCCTGAAAAACATTCCCCGGGTAGGGCATGATCACTGTTACGTCCGTTCGTATGGAATCTCAGACAATAAGAGTCTTTTGGCCCACCAAAACACCTTTCACATCTCTGGTATTTTTAAGTATTTTGCCAGCCTTGGAAAAGAGGGGCAAAAACAGGTTGTAGAGCTATTGATAGCAATGATGGAGAGCCCCTCGACAGGTTTTAGACAGGCAGAGTCAGAAGTTACATCCAACCGTGTAGTTGCCTGTTGTGCATGCGGCAGTTCCCATGTGCGTGCCAACGGTAAGCTGAAAGGGGTGCAGCGTTATTGGTGTGGGGATTGTGGCAAGCATTTCTCCGAGACTACCGGCAAGGTCACCTGGAACCTGAAGAAGAAGGAGAAACTGGGGGAGTACCTTCACCACATGCTTAGCGGGCATAGCATTAGGAGATGTGCGCAACTCACCGGGGTTGCCATCCAGACCTCTTTCGATTGGCGGCATAAGATACTGGGTGCCTTCTCCGAGGCCGTACCCGAAGGTTTTGAGGGCATCACCGAAAGCGATGATATTTTCTTTCTTCATTCAGAAAAGGGGAGCCGCAATCTTCAAAGAAAGCCGCGTAAACGAGGCAGTGGTGCTTCCAAAAGGGGTATTAGTGATGAACAGGTAGATGTGGTGGCCACCTGTGACCGTAAAGGTAACAAGGAGATGGTAGTGACTGCCCGGGGGCGTATCAGCAAGAAGGATCTTGACCGGGTACTGGGAGGCAAGCTGGAAAAGACAGAGACCCTATGCACCGACTGTCACCGTTCCTACACTGCATTTGCCAAAGGAAAGGGACTTGCCCACAAGAAATTCAACGCTTCAAAGGGACAACGCATCACCGATAAGGCTTACCACGTTCAGAACGTGAACAACACTGCAAGGCGGCTCAGGCAATGGATGGGGCCCTTCAACGGTGTGTCCACCAGATACCTTCAGAACTACCTCAATTGGTTCATGGTACTGGATAAGATAAAGAACTCAAATGAAAGACTGAATCAATTTGCCCTCTATGCTTGCATGGCAGCTAACGCATGGAACACATGGAGAACAGTAGTTAATTCATATGGTATTTAGAACTAAGCCTATTTTTAACATCATGAGATATGGAATTATTTCCTTCCTTCTTGGTATTACCCTGACATGCAATGCCCAGAACTCATACTTTATATCACCCGAGGGGGATAACCAGGATCAGGGGACTATTAATAAACCTTTTGCCACTTTACAGGCTGCTTTGGATGAAATATCTGCGAAAAGATTTAGCGGGGATACTTCGGTTATTGATGTTTTTTTT
>JAZGGT010000726.1:0-3006 GCA_036480555.1 Bacteroidales bacterium
AGGAGCAGGAAGCCTGTTTATAATGAACTGATAACTCCCAGGGGCGGAGGTTACAACCTGGATCTGGCTGATGGATCCAAAGTATGGTTGAATGCCGGTTCCAGCTTGAGATTTCCGGTGTCATTCACTGACAGTACCAGGCATGTCTACCTGGAAGGTGAAGCCTATTTTCAGGTGAGCCACAACGGAATACCATTTATTGTCTCTTCCGGTGCACTGGATGTCAGGGTCCTGGGTACCTCTTTCAACGTACAGGCTTATCCAGACGAACAACAGCTCGTCACCACTCTGGTAGAGGGCAGTGTCCGGATCGATTTTGGGGGAAAGGAAAGTAACCCTGCTCCCGGCAGGATCCTCAGTCCGGATGACCAGGCCGTGGTCAGCATTGCAGATGCTGCCATCGAGGTTACAAAAGTTAATACATCGCAGTATACGTCATGGATCGATGGGAAACTCGAGTTTCATAATGAAGACCTTGACAAAGTGATGAAAAGGCTGGCGAGGTGGTATGATTTCGAATATGAATTTGAGAACAATGAAGCGAGGGATTATCATTTTTCGGCCAGGTTAGACAATACGGTGAACATTTCCACCATTCTTGAAATGCTTGAATTAACCTCAAATGTAAAATTTGAATTGAAGGAGAATACGATCGTAGTTATATAAACAATGGGAAATGCGGCCACATTTCCCATTATTCGTGAAACAAATAAAGACGTTAATCTTTACAACACTCTAAAATTATGAAAAATAATCGGATTAAGCATAAAAAACACCCTGGATCAGGAAGGATCAAGGTACTGTTTACATCGGTACTCCTGATCAGTGCAATGGTCTTTCTGGCTTCGGGTGTTTATGCACAACCTGCCGGTATCAGCCTGAATATGAAAGATACTACTGTTCAGGCAGTAATTGAGGAGATCCGGAAACAGACAGATATCAGTTTTGTGTACAATCATGAAGAACTGGCCAAATGCCCGAAAATAAGCATCAGGGCTGTCAATGAGCCGGTCGAATCAGTACTTGAAAGGAGTCTTGGGGACGCGGGACTTACCTACAAAAAGGTAAGCAACACTTATGTCATTACCCCCCGATCCCCGATGCAGGAAAAGCCTGCGGAACCAGCAGAAACGCTTACCCAGACATTAAGGGGACTGGTGCTTGACAGGGACTCGAGGAGTACGCTTCCATTCGCCACCGTGATCATCGTTGATTCTGTCCCGGTCATTGGCACAGTAACCGATGCCGATGGGAATTTTGCCCTGGAGAATCTCAGCCCGGGCCGTTATGCGATAAAGATCAGCTATGTGGGTTACGAGGATGCGATACTCCCCGAAATACCTGTCGGTACAGCAAAGGAAGCATATGTCACCGTTGGACTATCCGAGAGGATGGAGGAGATCGGAGAGATCAATGTCACCGTAAAAAAAGGGGAACCTGTGAATGGGATGGCCATCGTAAGTGCCCAGTCCTTCAGTGTGGATGAGACCCAGCGTTATGCCGCCAGTATCAACGACCCCGCACGAATGGCACAGGTTTTTGCAGGGGTAACTGGCAATGACGATGCCTCCAATGAGATCGTTATCCGGGGGAATTCCCCGCAGTGGATGCAGTGGAGGCTGGAGGGCATTGAGATACCGAGCCCTAACCATTTTGCCGAGGAAGGCTACACATCCGGTGCTGTAAGTATTTTGAGTGCCAACATGATGTCTACTTCTGATTTTTATACCGGGGCATTCCCTGCAGAGTACGGAAATGCACTCTCAGGCGTATTTGATATGAAGTTCCGGAATGGCAACAGCCAGAAGCGGGAATATACTTTCCAGGCGGGTGTGCTTGGTATTGATCTTTCTGCCGAAGGGCCCTTTGCCGAAGGGTATACAGGATCCTACCTCTTCAACTACAGGTATTCCACCTTTTCTCTTCTAAACAGCATGAATATCATGGTTTCAGAGAATGCACTGCCCAACTACCAGGATCTGTCCTTCAAGTTCAATCTTCCTACCAAAAAAGCGGGTACCTTTGCCCTTTTCGGCATCGGGGGGATCTCGGATGTGGACGAAAAGTACCTTCCGGATAGCACCCAGGGAGAAGAATTCAAATACGGTTACAGCGATTATACGAAAACTGGCATGTATGCACTGGGATTGAGCCATGTCATTTTCCCGGATGCAAAGTCTTATGTCAAGACAATCGTCTCCCAGTCAATGAGCTACAGTTCCCAGACATACCAGGTGATGGATGACTTCGGCCTTCTCCAGTTTGATTATTTCGATGAATTGCAGAAACATGCATTTCGGATAAACACTTTCTATAACCGGAAAATTTCTGAACGCTTCACCATCAGGACGGGCTTATCAGCTGATAACCTGCGTTATGACTATTATACCCAGGTGGAGGACTCGGTAACGGGACGGAGAACCCCGCTCGACAGCAAGGGCAATACAAACCTGTACCAGGCTTACCTGCAGGGAAAATACAAGTTCAGTGAAAATATCGTATTCAGTGGGGGACTGCATTATTCATATTTTGCAATTAACAAGGATAACTCGCTGGAACCCAGGGCGGGCATTGTATTCCACCTGCCAAAAAAACAAAAACTCAGCTTCGGTCTAGGCCTGCATACCAGGCATGATAATCTTCCACTGTACTTCGTGGAATTTGAAAACCCGGATGGAAGTACATCCATGCCCAACAAAAACCTGGAAATGACCCGGTCAGTGCACTTTTTGGCTTCTTATGAGAAGTTATTCGGAGAACATTGGAATTTCAAGGTTTCTACCTATTACCAGGATATATATAACCTGCCGGTATCGACTGATCCAGACAGTTACTGGTCCTCCATCGACGGAGGAGTCAACCGGGATGATACCCTGGCTAACATTGGTAAAGGAAGAAATATCGGTTTGGAATTCACCCTCCAGAAATATTTCACAAACAATTACTATTTCCTGATCACCAATTCTTTTTTCGATTCGAAATACAGGAACGCAGACGGGGAATGGA
>JAZGGT010000727.1:0-2478 GCA_036480555.1 Bacteroidales bacterium
GTAACAAAGGCAACCATGGTTGGGATGCTAGCCCCTGTTTTAAGCAGACCGGCAGCAATCGGCAGGCTGACATAGGGTCCACCGGGTGTCAGGGCACCGGCAAGGGTCCCAAACAGTATTCCCCGAAATCCCGATTCATCGCCCACCCATGTACTTATCAAGTCGCGTGGCAGAAGTGTTTGTACAAGTCCGGCGATAATGAAGGCAAATATCAGCAAGGGGATGATTTGCAGGGTCATGTTCCATGCAGATTTCAGTCCGGCTACATTCTTCCCCTCTCCCTGCAGGGTTGCAATGATAAAAAGGGCCAGGGCGATGATAAACATCACCACCGTCGGCCAGAAGATATTTGAGCTCATGATCTTTTTCATTTCTTATTTAAAGGTAATTCTATCCCAAAATTATATTTCTTATCCTCCCACTTCAACATTATTCCGAAAAACAATCCCAGCAATCCCAGACCGGCAAACATTAAAATGGTGGGGGTGTAATTCAGGACCTCAGGATTCCCCGGATTGGTACGATCCAATATCATCCCTGCCAGTATGGGGACCCCCCAGAGTCCGAGGTTCTGCACCGAATACATCAGTCCATATGCGGTCCCGATCTCTTTGTCCCTTACAAGCTTGACCATTGACGGCCACATGGCCCCTGGAACCAGGGAAAAGGCAATTCCGAGCAGCACCATGAATAAATACGGTTTAAGAGGCGTCAGGGCAAAGAAAAGATGCACGATCAACAACGTCAGGGCCCCAATGATCATGACGGAAGCACTGCGCCCCTTTCGATCAACCATGAGTCCAAATAAGGGAGTAAAAATCATGGTACCTAAGGGTAGCAAAGAGGTGATCCTTCCACTCTGGATAGCCGTCAAACTGAATTTATGCAGAAAAAAATCCGGCGCATAAGCCACAAATGGGAAAATGGCTGAGTAGAAAGTTACACATAGCAGTAATATCCAGATATAGGCCCGGTTGGAAATGATACCGAGAATATCTTTAATGGCAAATTTCTCATCGTCAGACAGAAGTTTCTGCTCCTGCTTGATCTCCCTGTCGATCTTCAGGTCAAAGAGCATATATATGATGAAAGCCAACAGTCCCATGCATACCAGGACACCTGCAAACCAGACTGCTGTATTCAGGCCTGCACCATCCTGTGCAAGTACCGGTGAGATCTGCAATGCAGCAAATGTACCCAACCGGCCAAAGGCAATTTTTAAACCGAAGGCCAGGGCCAGGTCTTTCCCCTTGAACCATTTCACCAGGATCTTGCTGACCACAACGATGCTGGTTTCAGCACCAAGTCCATAGAAAAACCTTCCCAGCAGCATCATCTTCAACTCCGGGGAATAGGTAGGCCAGAATGATGACATGAACGAATATCCGGGTCCACCGCTACCATAAGCCGTGGAGGCACCGTAAGCTGTCATCATCGCTCCGAAGGCCATGAAAAATATAAACATGAATCCGGTCCGGCGTATCCCAATCTTGTCCAGGATCATCCCGCCAATGACCGCCATCAGCAGGAATGTGTTTGGGATGGAATAAAAGGAAACAAACAGACCGTAATGGGTATTCGTAAAATCGAATTCCTTCATCAGCAAATCCTTCAGGGTAGAGAAGGCATCATAGAAATAATAGTTTACCGAGAGGATGAGCCCTACCAGGATCAGGATACCCCACCGTGCATAAGGAGATTCATTAAGGGCCTTTTTGATTTTCTCCATCTGAAATGTTAATCTGGCTCAAAATAAGTAAAAGCAGCCAGAATAGAAACTATTTTCCTGCTTTGCATATTCATGAAATAATTTTTGTTCTTCCGGGCTTATTTTATACTTTTGTCCTGCTTTTTTCGGAAAGCAGATGAGCCAAAGCTCTTGGAGAGGTGGGAGAGTGGCTTAATCCACCGGTTTGCTAAACCGGCGTACTGGGAAACCGGTACCGGGGGTTCGAATCCCCCTCTCTCCGCAAGAAGGCATGAGTTTGTATGAGTGTGTGACTGAGAGAGAGCTTTTGAATGCCGGTTTGAAGTTGAAGAGATGTTTGATTTTGAGAAGTTAGATATTTACCAGGTCCTGAGAGATCTTAACTACAGGGTCTTTTCGTTTTTGAATGAAGACAAGAAAGTTGAATCCCTTATAAAGGATCAATGGAAAAAAGCTTCTCAGAGCTCCGTTCTGAACCTGGCGGAGGGAACCGGCAGGATGACAATCCCTGACAAGAAAAATTTTCTTACAATTAGTCGGGGAAGCATCTTTGAATGTGTTGCACTCATGCAGCAGGTTTTCGACCTGGGCCAGATAGAAACAAAGCTCTACGAAGAGCTTTATGAAAAATACGAACAGGCTTCGAAGATGCTCCTGGGCATGTTCAGAAGCTATGATAAATAAACCAGGAAAACGGGGTGTAGCGCAGTCCGGTTAGCGCACCTGCTTTGGGAGCAGGGGGTCGCAGGTTCGAATCCTGCCACCCCGAC
>JAZGGT010000728.1:0-5436 GCA_036480555.1 Bacteroidales bacterium
TGGCATCTAACAGATCTGTTGTGGCCTGATCAAGCATTCTTTGTGTCAGGTCCACCCTGGAAATGGTATATTTTGCATCATCAATCGCGTCCTGGAGAATTTCCTTATTGCCGGGGTTAACATTTCCTTCCTGGTCACCTTCCTCAGTACTGGCCAGTGTAACCTCCGCATAATCGATTAATTCCTGGAAGGTTGACCTGAAGGGAACCATCTGGTCAAAGAATTCCTCATTGGCTTGCAATAATGTGGCATAGGTCACATCTATCTCCTCCTGAGTTGAGGAAGCATTTTCATCAACCACTTTTGCGTAATCAACAACATCCTGGTAGGTCTGTTTGGAACCCGGTTTGTACTCCCCCTCCTTGCTCCCTTCAACCACATTTTTCAATAAGCTGGTTGCACTGTTGATTTCCCAGGTCAGGTAATTTTTGTAAATGATATGGGAATAATCCTCTTTTTTCTCACATGAATTCAATAGGATAACCGGACTTAAAAGTAAAAGCAAGATTGAAATACAACTTAGTTTTCTCATTTTCAGTTATTTTTGATCACAATATTAAAAACCGGGATTTTGAGTGAGTCCGGGGTTTGCAGCCAGCGCAATTGAAGGTAAGGGAAGCAACAGGAAGCGCTCGGCTGTAACAGTCTCCCAATCATCGGATTGTGATTTGATATATGCAATCATTCTGTCATAGTCCAACCTGATCATATCCCGCTTGGCATGTCCTTCGAAATAAAATTCCCATCTCCGTTCGTTTAGAATGTGCATCAGGAGGGAGGCAGAGGTATAGTTATCCGGATCAAGACTCTGCAATCCAGCACGGGCTCTTACTTTATTGATCTCTTGTACTGCACCGGCAAGGTCACCCAACTGTGCTAGAGCCTCTGCCCGCATAAGCAGTATATCGGCATAGCGAACCACCGGAAAATCCGTACCAGAATATCTTCCATCCGTTGCCGGATCGGCCGGATATTTAATCAACATAATGGGATCTGTTATTTCATCAGTGGAACTGAACAGCCCTTCCCTGCGCTTATCCCCGCTCTCGAATGAGTTGTAGAAACTGAGGGTGACCCTGATGTCTCCGTCCCAGTCATAGTAATTGGAATAATCTGGGATTTCAGAGGCCTTCCATATGTATGGTTGTAACGGACAACCTGGAACAAGGGGGCTTGTCCCGGCAACAAATGGCAGGACCCAGATAACTTCCCTGTTGCGGAAACCCTCGTTTTCAAGGGTGAAGATATTAATATATACAGGCTCAAGGGCGTACTCTCCCGAACTGATAACCTCCAGCGTTGCATCGGCACATTCCTGCCATTTCCCCTGCTGCAGGTAGGTCCTGGCAAGCAGAGACAAAGCGGCATGTTTTGATACCCTTCCATAATCTTTTTCTCCCATGGATACAAGGTTGGATTTAACTGGAAGTAGTGCCATAGCGGCTTTTAGATCATCTTCTATCAGTTTGAAGTTGCTTTCGACACTTTGGCGCGGGATTTCTTTAGGGATTTCTTTTGCAGTGGTCACCTCAGGCATGCCGCCAAACCAATTCACCAAATAAAAATATACCATCGCCCTTATGGCATGAGCTTCACCAATCACCCTGTTTTTAACCTGGACATCAATATCCATATCAGGGACATTGTCCAGAACAGTATTTGCATAGTTTATGCTTTGCCACACCGGGGGCCAGATTCCCCAGGTAATAAAATCAGGAGTTGTACCTGACCAAGCGGTGTAAGCAGAGTATAAACTGGTAGCAAAATATCCTCCCGTAGAAATATCAGTGCCCATATCCTCGATGACGTACGGCCAGAACGATATTCCCCGCCATCCCCATGCTGAAGCTGCATAGGCCCCTTTAATAGCTGCTTCGGCATCCTGTTCGGTTTTCCAGAAATCAGCATTAGCGATTTGTCCGTATATCTTTTCTTCCAGGATATCCTCACAACTAAATGTTGTGGCTAGTGTAATGAACAGGATAAAAAGTGACAGGTTTTTCATTTCATTAGACTTTACAGTTGTTAAAACGACGCATTTACACCAATAGTAAACGTACGTGTAAAAGGCATCAAGTAATAATTATCAATTGCCCATACATCCGGATTAATGCCCGAGTACTTTGTGATTGTGAACAGGTTTGAGGCACTTATAAATACCTGCATATTTTTGATAGCACTATTGTTTTTAAAAAACAACCTGTAGGCAAGGGTAAGATCTCTTAACCGAATAAATGAACCATCTTCAATGGTCCAGTCACTCAGTACCATCTCCGAGGTTATAGGTTTCAATAATGACGGTACTTCGTTGGTCGGATTAGACGGTGTCCACCTATTCAGTGCTAAGGATGTTTTATTAACCCCATATTTAAAGCTGGGGAACGTATTTGAGACTTTATTGAAATTTGTCACGGCCTTGTCAAAGACACCTTCAAAAAAGAATGTTAATTCGAAATTTTTATAATTAAACTGGTTACTGAATCCGCCAGTAAATTTCGGATTGGCATCTCCCAGGAAGATCTTGTCTTCCTCTGTTATCCTGCCGTCAGAACCCGGAACCATTTCACCGTTCTCGTCAACCCCATTTATATCAGCAAATTTGGGATCACCGGGAGTAGCATTGTATATGGCGGCCTCCTCTCTCTCATTTTCCTGCCAGATCCCTGTGAAATCATACCCCCAGATGGAGTTCAGCGGATACCCTTTTTGTTTGATCCCGGCATACCCATATTGGATCTGATCCCCCCAGACATCAATATCGAGAATAACATCGCCGTCAAGATCTGTTATTTCATTATGGTTATAGGAAACCCACAATCCCGGTTTCCATTTTAGATTGTAGTTGAAAAAACTGAGAAACAGGTCAAGTTTAGCTTCTATCCCGGTATTCACCATAGCTCCCTTGTTTACAGTTATATTCGTAAAACCCAGTTCCCTAGGCACCTGCCGGTCCAGGATAAGATTATCATGATTCGTGACATAATAGTTCAGTTCGGCGTAAAACTTCGGATTCCCCACTTCAAGTCCCAGGTTCAGGGTATAGGTGTTTTCCCAATGCAGTTCGGGATTTGCAATATATGAGTAGAATTGCGGTTCGTATTGTATGTTAGCCCAGGCCATCCCATTGGTAACTCCACCACCTACATAAACCGGTACAAAATCGATAAGGTTCTGTGTCCTGAAACCTGGAATATTGGCATTGCCTGCAATGCCATATCCTGCACGAAGCTTCATAACCGAGAGAAATGTTACGGTGTTCCTGAAATAATCTTCCTGGTCAATCCGATAGGCCAATCCGAAAGACGGGAAATGTCCCCATTTATAATCCTCTCCAAAAACCGTGGCTCCATCGAGCCTGTAGTTGATCGTAAGCAGGTATTTGCCTTTGTAATCATAGTTAATCCTGCCCAGACCCGATATCACGCCCTTTTCATACCAGTTGCTGCTCATCTGCCTTTCAAGCAAACCAGCATTAATATTGTAATAACCAATGTTTAAGTAGGGAAAATCAATAGCTGAAGCCCAGTGCCCCCTGTTCCGAAAATGCTGGTAAGATCCTCCAACCATCATTGAAAATTTATGATCGTTCATCTGTTTGGTGTAGTGCAGAAAAAAGTCAGAATAGATCTGTCGGTTTCCGTTTGTGGAGATACTCGCTTCGGTTTCCTTTTCTGTCTCATAAAAGGGTTTGAACCGCTGGTAGAAACTTTCATATGTATTTTGCGTAATGCCTCCCTTCAGAGAAGCCCTTAAACCTTCAGTAATCTCATATTCTATCCCTCCTGAAATCCGTGTTGTATTGGATTCTGAAAATCTCTCTTCTGCTACGGAGGGCATTAGTGGATTATAATGCCAGGATGTATTAAGTTCAAATGCATGAGAGGAAAGGTTACCTTCAGCATCATATATGGGTGATGAAGGAGAGAAACCAAGGGCCATTTCATAGGAGTTCTGGACAAGGTTCCTGAGTTCATTTGAATAATTAAAATCAATATTAAATGAGAATCTTTTGTATTCATAATCGATTTTGGCAAGGGTGTTTATCCGTTTATAATCGGATGGACTTAGTATCCCGTTTCCATTAAAGTAGTTGGCAGCTGCACGGTACCTCACCCCTTCCCTGACTCCCGAGAGAGCCAGGTTATGCTCCTGGGAGAGATTGCCTGAATTTATCACTTCCTTTTGCCAGTTAGTATTGGACAACGTATCCCAGGTTCCGAACGGATGCGGAGACCCATTGTCAGGTCCCCAGTTACCGATTTGCAGGTTGGGATCATGAGCCAGATCATAATAAAATCTTGCATACTGCTGTCCGTCCATCATATTTATTGATTTGTCATCCTTCTGGGTGTAAAATTTCGCACTGTAATCAACCTGGATTCCCTCCTGGTTACCTTGTTTGGTAGTAATGATAATCACACCATTGGCGCCTCTTGATCCGTATATGGCAGTGGCCGATGCATCCTTCAGGACATCTATCTGCTCTATATCGCTTGGATTGATGGTATTGATATAAGAGGCTCGGATCTGAATTTTTTCCTTTTCCGTGCCAATGTTATGGCTGAAATTGTCCATCGGAAATCCGTCGATCACGATCAGGGGCTGGCCTGCTTCACCTCCCTGAAAGGAACTTGCACCTCTAAGGATAAATTCTGGAATGGATCCGGGATTCTGGTTCTGGCTGCTGATGTACAATCCGGTAATTCTTCCCTGGAGCATCTGGGCCACATTGGAAACCCCTGCCGTATTAAGGTCTTTAGGCTTAACGGAAGAAACAGACCCTGTAAGGTCACTCTTCTTGGCTGTTCCATACCCGACCACTACCACTTCATCCAGGTTCACCAAGCCCTCGGTCAGGACAATATCCAGTTCATACCTATCAGAAATTTCAATCTCCTGAGTAATATAACCAACGTATGAAATAACTAGAGCAGGATCTAAAGTTGATAGGGTGAGGGAAAAATTACCTTCCAGGTCGGAAATCGTACCGTTCTGTGTACCCTTTTCAACAATATTCACCCCAGGGAGTTTTTCCCCGTCGGATCCCTTTATCACTCCGGAAACACTGACATGCTGTGAAATCAAATCTGAAGATATTATAGACATCAAGAAAATAAGAAGGAAATATTTCTTAAACATTTCATTTATTTTAATGATTGCTTATATAAAACTTATAGATTATTACAATAATCAGTACAACGAGCAATAGAGCAACTGCCGATAGGGCAACAAGTAGTCTCCTAGGTTTCATGGTATGTAAAGTAGTCATTTCACTATCGCAATCAGGGTCCAAAATCAAATTTATTGGAATCAGATTGCAAGAATAACAAAACAAATCGGGCAAAAATAGAAGTGAATTCGACATTTTTTTTTGTTGTGACGAGAATATCTTATAAATTTCGGAAAAACTATTATGAAGAGATTCTTCATAATGCT
>JAZGGT010000729.1:0-2443 GCA_036480555.1 Bacteroidales bacterium
TGTTAGGGCAGGGCTCGCTACCACCATCGTCTCTGTGGGATGGAGAAATGAATTATTCTTTTTCACAGTTGATTTCGGCCAGCGGATTGACCAGGATATATCCTTTTCCCGGGACCTTGCTGAATTCATGATCAATGGGAACCTTAACCAGTCCAGGTTTAATTTCAGCGACCTGGCCAACAATATTAATCTTTACCATGAGCTTGCCATTGGCGTATCTTATAATTTTGAAGATGAATTCCAGTTAGGGGCAAGGGCAAAGCTATTGCTTGGAATGGGCAATGTAACCGTCCGTCAGAGCGATATCAACATGAAGACCTCCATAGACGAGTGGAATATCAAATCTGCCATCATTGCAGACGCCTCACTTCCCTACGTTGACCTGCCAATCGATGAGGATGGTTACCTTGATATTGACAGCCTCCAAAGCCTGGGTGAACTTGATCAGATGGACCTGATCTTCGGAATTCCAACCGGACTCCCGAATTTGATCTCGCCGAGTAGCCTAGGGACTGTTTTCGGGGTTAAGAATCCAGGTTTTGCCCTGGATTTCGGATTTAACTACAGGCCGGTTGAAAAGGTCATCGTATCGGCCTCTGTGCTTGATCTGGGATTTATCCGGTGGCGGAACTCGACCTATAATTTTAAGCAGGAAATGGATTATTCTTTTGAAGGGGTTGAATTTACACTTGATGATGATTGGGACCCGGGGGAAGATTTACTGGATTCGCTTAAAGATGCAACGAAAATTAAAACCACACAGAATAAATATACATCGTACCTGTCTTCCAGGGTATACATTGGAGCTGCTTATGAGCTCAGCGAAAAGGTACGTTTCGGGGGTGTTTTCCGCACACGTATTCATAATTATAAGTTCTATAACCAGTTTACTATATCTGCTAACTATCAGCCTTTTGACATGCTTAGTGGCAGCCTGAGTTATTCCATTATGGGAAATAATTATATGAACCTGGGACTCGGACTGTCCGTGCGTGGCGGACCCTTTAACATTTATTTCATAACCGATCAGGCTCCTTCTGCATACTTCTGGCCACAGGAGTTTTCTTCTCTGAATTTCCGTTTCGGATTCAACCTGGTTTTCGGATGTGATCCCAGTGGTAGCAAAAAGGACCGTCCATTGATAGACTAGGCCTTACCTGCTCCCTGATGAATTAATATACACGAGGCAGACAGGGCTGCAGTTATTTTGAAAAAAACCACTTACTTTGCGAAGATTATCCTTCATTTAGAAGCATGGCCATTATCCGCATTTTATTAATTATTGTACTGGTCTATTACCTGATCAGGTTCCTGGATAAATACATCGTACCTGCCATCTTCGGCTCACCTAAAAAGAAAAAGGCAGCTCCTGGCAAAAGGGAAAAAGAATTCAGGAAATCAACCAGTCGGGGAGATGTGACCATTACTGATTTCAAGAAACGGGATAAGGGGATCAATTCAAAGGAAGGCGATTACGTTGACTTCGAAGAAGTTGATTAGGCCAAACAAGTAATATAACCTTAAAGAGGATATTAAATCGACGCTGAAAATACTGGCATTAACCAGCATTTATAGGCGTCTTATTTAATATCCTCTTCAAATGATCAGATCAGGTTTTGGCCTGATCTATTTCATTCTTGTTTAGGATTGATCAGGTAAAAATGATCTGTGTACCTGGTTCTCCGCCTGTCATTTCGTAGAGTTGACCAACGGTAATGACATCAATTACATTGTCATCCAGGTCCTCTCTTTTCAGTTTGAACAGATCAAATGCCAGTTTACAGGCATACAATTCGCCACCACCAGCTACGATCATTTCAATGAATTCATCTACCGGGGGTACATCGAGTGCCAGCATCTGGCTTTTCATCATTTCGGACACGCCGGCTTCAACACCGGGAAGCATTCCGAGGAGTGTCGGGAATGGGAGTCCGCCAGGCATACGCATGGCCGGATTTCCGACGGTTGCGGTCTTGGATTTGTTCTGTCTTTTTTTTATAATGGCATCCATGCCAAAGAAGCTAAAGAACAACTTGGTCTCAATGCCTTCCATAACAGCACCGTTGGCCATTACCAGTCCCGCGTAAATATCTTCAAGGGAACCTTTTGCCACAATAATAAATACCTTCTTTAAAGGTGTTTCCTTTTTTTCTTCAGACATAATTGTAAGGTTTAATTATTAAACACAACTTGTTGGCTTGGCTATCCCGGCAATGCGTGAGGATTTTTTCAGCGGTCCCGCGGGAAATAAGGTGTAAAGTCCCTTGATGTCCGTGATCCCTGATTTTCCAACCATACGGATGGTCAGCTGGGTTCCTTTGTCATTTTCTGTCCTCAGGAAATCGATAACTTAGAAATGCTTATCAGTCAGGTCGATACCTTCTTCTTTTGCGATTTCAGCAGCGATATCCTTGTACCACTGGGAAGGATCAGTCAGGTATCC
>JAZGGT010000730.1:0-4122 GCA_036480555.1 Bacteroidales bacterium
ATATCCCGCTCTACCGTGAAGAATGGCTCGACAGGGATGGGGGTGTCAGCATGAAAGGTACCTCCATCAAATCCATACGGACCTTGAGTGGTAAAGTATTTATGGGCAGGGTATTCATAGATGCAACTTACGAGGGGGACCTTATGGCAGAAGCAGGCGTAAGTTACTTCGTAGGAAGAGAAGGTTGCGATGTTTATGGGGAGAAATGGAACGGTGTGCAAACGGGCGTACTCCACCATGCCCATCACTTCAAAAATAATATTAGCCCGTATATTATCCCGGGTGATCCCGGCAGCGGTGTACTGCCACGCATATCTACAGAAGATCCCGGGGAGTATTGTGAGGGGGATAGCCGGATCCAGGCTTACTGCTTCCGTATGTGTCTTACAAAGGTGCCGGAGAACCGGGTGGAAATTACGCGCCCGGACGATTATGACTCCACACAGTATGAATTACTGGCGAGGATTTTCGATGCAGGATGGAGGGATTTATTCAATAAGTTCGATCCTATCCCGAATCATAAAACAGATGTCAACAACCATGGCCCATTCAGTTCTGACAACATCGGAATGAACTACGATTATCCCGAAGCCAGCTATGAGAGAAGAAAAGAGATTATACGGGAGCATGTCAGTTACCAGAAGGGACTCCTGTATTTCCTGGTATCCGATCCCAGGGTCCCGCCTGAATTACAGGAAGAAATGGCTCAGTGGGGATATGCAAAAGATGAGTTCACTGACAATGCACACTGGCCACATAATATTTATGTCCGGGAGGCCAGGAGAATGATCGGTGAATTTGTCATGACTGAAAATGAGGTCCTTGGTAAGCAGCCCGTTAATAATCCCATAGGCATGGGATCCTATACCATGGATTCGCACAATATCCAAAGATATATCAAACCCGATGGATTTGTCCAGAATGAAGGTGATATCGGTGTCCATCCGGATGAACCTTACCGGATAGACATGGGATCCATCCTGCCAATCCGGGAAGAATGCACAAACCTGCTGGTTCCCGTAGCTCTGTCTTCCTCCCATATTGCCTTTGGCTCCATCCGCATGGAACCGGTATTTATGATCCTGGGACAAAGTGCGGCTACTCTGGCTTCACTGGCAGTAGAGGAAGGTAAAGGCATTCATGAGATCCCCTATGAACAATTGAAAACTAGCCTGCTGAAGGACGGACAGGTACTTGAAATTGTGAAATAATTATGAAACGATCTGAAATTAATAACCTGATCCGGGAGGCCCTGGATTTTTTTGACAGCATGAATTTCAAACTCCCCCCCTGGGCTTATTGGTCCCTCGATGAGTGGAAAAAGAACAGGGAAAACTGTGAAGAGATCTTCAAGAACCAGCTCGGATGGGATCTTACAGATTTTGGATCGGATGATTTTCCCGCAGCCGGTCTGTTGTTGTTCACCATCAGGAATGGAAACCTGAAATTTGACCAGAAACCTTATGCCGAAAAGATCATGATCGTCGGGGAGGGACAGATAACCCCCATGCATTTCCACTGGTCCAAAATGGAAGATATTATTAACCGCGGAGGAGGGAACCTGATGATGGAACATTATCATTCCGATGATAATGAGGAATTTACCGATCAGCCATTTGAAGTCAGTATGGATGGTATCAGGAAGATCCTGAATCCGGGAAGCACAGTCAGGCTTACACCCGGTGAGAGCATTACACTGTACCAGGGACTGTATCATAAATTCTATGGTGAAACAGGAAAAGGGAAAGTAATGGTAGGGGAAGTCAGTGCAGTAAATGATGATCGTACAGACAACCGGTTTCATGATGAATTGGGCAGGTTCCCCGAGATAGAGGAAGATGAACCGCCTGTTCACCTGCTGGTCGGTGATTATGAGAAATACCTGTAATCCTGATTTTTATGAGCAAACTGAAGATATCCGGACTTGGCTGTACGCTGCTCGATTTTGTGTATAACGGGATTGATTTCAATGGTCCGGGATTCCAAAAATACCGGAGCAGGAAGGCGGGTGACGGGGGACTAACACCAGGGCAGCTGGTCTTTCTTGAAGAACTTGAAAAATTTGCCGGCAAAGAATTCGAGGAGATCATCGGTGAAATTGCAGGGGACCGCAAACCGGATGCCTTCAATATTGGCGGTCCGGCCATTGTTTCCATTATCCACGCTGCCCAGTTACTGAAAGGGGAAGCAGAAATCCGGTTTGTTGCCTCCATTGGCAGGGACTGGATAGGAGAACGGATACTGGACATTCTTGCCTCAACTCCGCTCAGCAGCCATGATTTTGTATGGAAGGATGCGAGAACCCCTTTTACCAATGTGCTTTCAGATCCAAATTTTAACCTTGGCAGCGGGGAAAGGACATTTGTCAATAATATGGGTGCAGCAGAAGAACTCAAGCCCGCAGATCTTCCAAGCGGGTTCCTTGATGCCGATATCCTTGCACTGGGAGGTACAGCACTGGTCCCAACAATTCACGACAGGCTGGATGAAATCCTTGATGGGGCAGGAGAATCAACTTTTAAACTTGTTAATACTGTATTCGATTTCAGAAATGAAAAGCGGTCCCCCGGAAATCCCTGGCCCATAGGCAAGGATCACCGTTCTTTTTCATCCATTGACCTGCTTATCATGGACAGGGAAGAGGCCCTGAAGATAAGTGGGGAACATTCCCTGGATAAAGCGCTTGCGTATTTCATTGAAAGTCCCCTGAAGGCCTTTATGGTAACCGATGGAACAGAATCTGTAAACATTTACGCGGACACGGCCATATATGGCCCTGCCGGGCATGATGGGGTCATGAAACTGCCGGTATCCGGGTCCCTGTATGATCTTAGCCTGTCAGACAACCCGGATGCGGATACCACGGGGGCGGGTGACAATTTCGTCGGGGGAGTGATCTATTCCCTGGCCAGCCAGCTGAGTATGGGCAATAATCACCCCGACCTGGTTGAAGCGGCCAAATGGGGCATTGTATCCGGAGGATTTGCATGCACTTATATGGGCGGTACTTACCTGGAACAGTACGTGGGACAAAAAATGGAGGCTATATCCAAATACTATGAATTGTACACCGATCAATTGATAAATGGATGAGGGGAAGAAAATACTAATCTTCGGTGCTGGCAGGATCGGCCGTTCATTCATAGGGCAATTATTCAGCCAGGCCGGATACGGGGTTGTCTTTGTGGATGTTGACAGAATACTCATTGCCAGGCTGAATGAAAGAAAGGCTTTTCCGGTGATGATACGGGATAGCCAGCATCCCGATGAGGAAAGCACCATACAGGTTAAAAACATCACTGCCCTTCATTCAGATGAAGAGGAGAAAATCATCAGCCAGATTGAGGAAGCTGACGTATTGGCCACATCGGTCGGGAAAAACGGGCTTTCCGGACTGACTGGCATACTGGACAGAGGGATACTGTCCAGGTACAACAGGTATCCCGGTAATCCTATTGATATTATCCTTGCTGAAAATGTGCGCAATGCAGGTGATTTCCTGCGTTCGGCACTCTTAAAAGGGGGAGCAGCCTACCCGGTGGAGGACTATGTAGGCCTTGTTGAGACAAGCATAGGTAAGATGGTCCCCATCATGACCCGGGAACAGACGGCTGCGGATCCCCTGGCTGTCTATGCGGAGCCCTATAATACCCTGATCCTGGATGGCAGGGCCTTTAAAAATCCCGTACCCGCTGTACCGGGATTGTCTCCCAAGGACAATATGAAGGCATGGGTGGACAGGAAACTATTTATCCATAACATGGGACATGCGGCACTGGCCTACCAGGCTAATTTTCATTATCCGGAACTGGCGTACACCTGGGAGGCACTGAAAATACCTGACCTGCATGATAAGACCCGTGAGACCATGCTTCAGTCAGCTGCCATTCTCCATGAAATGTACCCCGATGAATTTGATCGCAAACAGCTTGTAGACCATACCGACGACCTGTTGATGCGTTTCGCCAACAAAGCCCTGGGGGATACCATTTTCAGGGTAGGATGTGACCTGAGAAGAAAACTGGGCAGGGATGACCGGCTACTTGTCCCCATCCTTGCCGGGATCAGCCTGGAACTTCCCTTTGACCTGATCCTGGAAGCCTGGGTCAGGGGCTGCGGTTT
>JAZGGT010000731.1:0-4610 GCA_036480555.1 Bacteroidales bacterium
TCCACTTGTATGGAAGCATGCCACCGCTCTCCCTTTTTGGAGATGGTAATATTTTTGACTTTCCCACTGATTGAGCGGCTTTTGTAAAAACCTATCCAGCCGATCTTCGGCAGAAAGATCCGGCGGCCCACGATCTTAAAACCCTGGGGAAAACGAATGTTGTCTCCTTTCCCTTTCCTTTTGAATACCGGGAGACATTTCAGGGGCTGGGTTTTATCGAAGCAATCGCTGAATGCCCGGTCCAGGTCCCGAATCTTTTGCTGCAAAGCCTGTGAAGGACATTCCTTCAGGAAACAATACTCATCGGATCGTTTCCAGAGGGTGAGCCAGAAGGCCAGTTCATTGTACCAGAGCAATGGCTGACCCTTCTCCAATCGGTCCAGATTCAGTGCAAGACACTTGTTCCAGAGAAAGCGCCCTGAACCACAAAACCTTGAGAGTTTTGCCTCAATTTCATCATTGGTCTTCAAATGAATGACATATGCTTTTCGTATTGTTTGCATTATTATTGAATATACGAAAAATACTGATATTATACAAGATATAGCGTAATCAAAAACATCCTGTTTGTTCGATTCACTTGTATTTGGTCTTCATATACTATATTAGTTAATATCCGGGTCTTGTTCTTGTAGAGAGGGCCAGGATTTATCCAGGTGTTAATGTCATTTATTACAAAAAATCGAAGTTTATGTTAAGAAAAGTTTTTTATGTCCTTATATCCCACACCTGAAGAGAACGGGTTTTACGGACATGTGGATAAAATCTACTTGAATTTCGTCTACAAAAAGGTTGATATTTCCTGATATGTGCCAGCCATCTACATCAGACAGTTTACGTATTCATATCTGCCTTGTTTGACTGGTATTGTATTTTATTACTTGTCCTGTTTGTTGGGCATCAAATACGAGAATCCTTGATTTAGGCCCGCTTTAAGCAAGTATAAGCATCTTCTAATAAATGGTTTAAGATCTTTTAAGTCAAATAAAGCAAATACATGTTTGTTAAAATAGGGACGGAAATATTGTTTGATGGAATATCTCTCCTGTCTAAGATATTTAATGCTGTACCCTATATCTTTGGTAATATCGATCCAATATATTCCCGTTTTAAAATTATGTTCTGTTGGCGGCTCATTCTCGACCAGATGGCGGTATTGAAGCCATGGAAAATTGATGCCGCACCGTACAGCTAGAAGTGTAGATAGATTATGCCGGCCATTGACTTCTATGAGTTTATACACACCATCCCGGGCATCTTTCTTGAATTCTGTACATGCATAACCATAGAAACCCATTGCCTGCAGGATCTTTCGGCCTGGTTCGATGACCTCAGGAATTGATTTGCTGAGGGCGACTCGTGGTGATCCCCACCATGGCGGACCATTTCTGATATGTTCTGCAGTGAACTCCACTAGGGGTTTGCCTGCATCGAAATAAGCGTTATAATTAACAACAGCTGTATCATCGCCTGGGATAATTTCCTGCAGCATGACCTCTAGACCGGCCGCTTCAGCTTGTTGGTAAATTGAAATCATCTTCACGGCATTATCGACAGGGAACATTTTACGCTTGAAATGTTTATAGAAAAGATGACTTTGACTGGGTTTTACCAGGCAGGGAAAATTAACGGTTTGACTGTAACTCTTTACGTCATCTATTGATTGGGGAACGAATGTTTTTGGTGCTGGTACTCCATTTGCTTCTGCTAAAGCATAGGTATGTTTCTTGTCTATGTATTGGCTAACAATGCTCCATTCAGGGCATGCTATTATATAATGATTCTTTAACTTATCTTTATGTCGTGCTACGGCTACTACCGCCGCATCAGATCCAGGAATTAAAACCCCACCTTTGAAACGATCTGAGCATTCCATTAGCAGGTCAATAAACTGTGCTTCCTCGCTCTCAGGATGTGGAGCGATGATGCTATCTTTAATATATTTGGAAACATGCCCCATGTCTCTGACGTCATAATGCACCATAATCACGGGTACTCCCATCGAACCAAGAGAGCGGGCAACTCCTAATGCGTTTATGTAACCGCCAAGTATAATGGCAGGTTTCATAACTTATTGTTAATTAAGACTCCATTTCGATTATTTATTTGTATCGCTTTCATTCCGTAAATTGATTAATAGCTGTTATTGTAATCGTAACTTCTTCATAATGATTGAAAAGTTGGAGCTTACCCATTCGATAAATTCATTTTCCATTTGAAGTGGATGTGGACATTTGAAGGATTTGGCATATTTGGAGGTACTTCCTATATTACTCTTGAAATCTACTCCAATAACCCGTAAACCACTTTGCCCCAGGCTCCTGATCACTCCTAGACCAGTTTCAAATAATCCGAATACAATCACCTCGTATTTTGTCGTTTTCAAATTTTTTCTAAGCTTTGTTATGCATAATATCCCCTGACTCTCATTACTACGCAAGAATTGTTTTTAGGATACTCAGAAAATGTTAAATTTTCAATTCTTTCCGTAAATTAGTCCAAACAAGAGACCATGAAATACAGATTACAGGGTTACATATCCAACCGGGCTTTGCTGTTCATATTAAAATCTCCTGGTATCTCTTTTCCAGAGTATATTATCATGCAGGATCTCAATGGATTCTCCCTGTTCAGCCGTACGGGCGATGTCAACATCTTTCTTTACAAACTCAAGCAGGGCATCCCAGTTGAGTTCCTGCGTGCGTGCATATAGCTGGGGATGGTACTGGGCATTGGCAGTTTCTGCATATTGCTCCCAGTATCCAATGGCCTTCTGGAGTTGAGCAACCGCATGGGTTTTATCGTCTTCTTTGCCTGACCAGCGGTACATGGCCAGGTGGGTGGCACCCCTGACCTTTTGGGCATAATAATGTCCCAGGTAGCCCAGGGCCGTCATGTCCCCCAGCGTTTCACCGAGTTCCACATTGTTGCCGGGATCAACGGCAACTGCGCCCTCGATCAGGGTTTTGGCGGCTGCATCCAGCCTGGTGGCAATGTCAAAGGGGGTCATCCCGTCCAGGTTTTCAGGATCCTTGGCATAGTCTGATATTGAGATCACCCCCTGCAGGGGCATGGAAGCCACGGCAATGAAGAAATCGACATCATGGAACTTTCCCCTGTCAAAACATCCCTCGGGGGAAAACTGGTAGTCATTCTGCCTGAAATGGATCTTATCCACCAGGGAAATAATATCGGAGCTTGCCTTCCATGTATGGTAAAGATGTTCTGCATCCACCTCCGGGAACCTTAAGCTGATCTGGTCAGACCAGTAATCGGACTCCAGGTTTGGATTGTATGCGGTCCTTCCCCATATCCGGAACCGGTACCAATGTTTATCAACCGCCAGCTGCCTGGGTGTTTGCGGCTTTTTGCTGATGAATTCCCTTCCCCATACATACCCGTCCGGTCCCATGTAAAATCCCGGGGTCAGTTCATAGGGGACATTCTTGATATATTCGCTGGCATATTCGGGATCACCCCAGCGGAAAGTGAATATATCATCATTCCTGACATTCAGCCAGCATGGTATATCGTGCTCTTCTACAATTTCCCGGTAGATCTTGTCGAACCATGGTGGCTTCGTGGAGGAGTACATATGTGCACGGGAATATTTGAAAGAGGTTTCAATCTTACTTGGATAATCTTTGAATGCTTCAGCGATATCCTCAAGGTCGCTCCAGTGACGGCGGAAAATGAACCTCACATCCAGGTCCGGGTTTTCAGCCCTTGCATCCATGATCCCCTGTCCGTAAGTATGCCACATCCAGTTCTCGGTTTTGTACTTGCCAGTGAGTTCCCGGTTGATATGCTCCCCTGCTGTAACACCAATCCCTTTGATATTGGGAAAGGTCAGCAGGGTTTGTTTGATGGATTTCCGGATATAATCAACGGTAATGGGATGGTCCAGCTGCCACCTGATGCCATGTTTGCCTTCCGCCCCGTTGACAAACACATTCCAGTGGAAAAGGTATATGTCAATGCCCCTGTCCTCCGCATACTGGAATACTTTTTTCCAGTGTTCGGTCTTTTCTTCCACGCTCATTTCCCTGATAACTGTAAGGTTTTCCGTTTCCTGTATCCCTTCCTCTTTCCATTTCATGTCTGTCCAGTTATTGATGGGCTTATTGTACACAGTAACATTGGCCAGGGCCACTTCGGGATACTCGGGTACCCTGATCCAGGAAGGGTAGGGGTGAAGGCTCCAGATGGTGAGGAGGTTATACCGGTTCAGTGCCATATGGTCGAGGTACTGCTTCCAGAAATCCCATTCCCACATGGTTTCAATGTTTTTCTGTGCGGCATCGCCGGTGTCATCATAACTGGGGGTACGGGCATCCAGGGGGAGATTGTAGCGGAGTCCCCTGTGCCTGATATATGGTTTTTGCACTATGGATCCAATGGATAGAAGGTCCTTTCCCAGGAGGATCATTTCCGTCAGGTCAATGCCGGCATACATTAACCCATTGGCATCCCCACCGGCCAGCACAATGCTGTTTTCCTGCTGGTCGATACGGTAAGCTTCAAAACCGAGGGCTGGATCAATGATCATATTGATCATCAGGGCAGGTTCTTTGTCTGCATCCTGATCCATCACCTTGATCTTCTTCGAT
>JAZGGT010000732.1:0-2174 GCA_036480555.1 Bacteroidales bacterium
GGCCTGATTGACCTGCTTGTAACAGATCTCAGGTATGGTGCCTTATACCTTAATACAGGTAACGGCTTATTTGAGGATGTTACCGAAGAAAGGGGTGTTGCCGCGGCAATGGCCGGGAAAGGTGCCTGGGCAGCCGAACTCTTTGACTATGATAACGATGGTGACCTTGATATATTTTCTGCCAACGGAACCGCCGAGGCACTGATCCTACAACCACCACTACTTCTCGAGAATGATGGTAAAGGACATTTTCAGAATGTGGGACCCACATTAAGTGATTATTTTTCTATAAAACGGTCAGGACGGGCAGCGGCAATCTGGGACTATGATAATGACGGGGATCTGGATATAATCGTGTCTCATATTGATCTTCAGGCAATCCCCACATTGCTGAGAAATGATGGAGGAAACACTAATCACTGGCTGGGATTGAAACTGGTAGGCAAAGATGGGCCTGCTTCAGCCATTGGTGCGAGGGTCACAGTTAAATCAGGGAAAATGGAGCAAGTTCACATAAACCAGTGGGCGACCAGTTACCTGACTAATCACGATTCCCGGGTCCACATTGGCCTCGGGCAGAATAAATATGTAGATCAGGTTGAAATTGTCTGGTCAAACGGAAAAAAAGAAATATATTACAATCCGGCCATCGATCGTTACCTCATAATTATTGAAGGAACAGGAATCCAATAACTAAATTATACAGATTATGAAAGCTCAAACTTATTTTTTCCTACTTGTACTTGTTTCAATTGTCATTGGCTCTTGTAACCAACAAAATCAACAAAGTGTTGTTGAAGAATACACTGAAACATTGCTGACCTATCCCTACCATGATACCAATTCGTTTCCTGTCATTCAGAAAAAGAATGATATTTATCCGTATTCCCGCATTGACGGATTCAGTCATAAAGGTGAACCAAGGGACTGGAAAGTAGTAAAACTCGAAAATGATTACATCGAAGTTTATATCCTTCCGGAAGAGGGGGGTAAGGTATGGGGTGCCATTGATAAAGTAAGCGGGAAGGAATTTATCTATAAAAACAATGTGGTGAAATACCGGGATCTTGCCATGAGAGGTCCATGGACTTCTGGTGGGATAGAATTTAACACAGGCGTGATCGGCCATCATCCCGGCGGGGCATCTCCTGTAAATTACAAGGTATTTACAGATGATGAGGGCACAGCCCATTGTGTGGTTGGCGGAATGGATCTTCCATCCCATATGCAATGGAGGGTTGACATATTCCTGCCGGCAAATACCTCTTATTTTGAAACCAGGTCTTCCTGGTACAATGCCACTCCATTTTACCAGCCTTCTTACTATTGGAGCAATGCAGCTATAAAGGCCGCTGAGGATCTGAAATTTTATTTTCCGGGGACCCACTGGATAGGACATAATGGAATGTCACATCCCTGGCCTGTAGATGAGCAGGGTATTGACCGCTCATGGTATATAAACAGTAAGGACCTTGGTTCCAGTTCCTGCCATATTTTTGGAAGTATTGATAATTATTATGTTTCCTATTTCCATGATGAAGATTTCGGTTCGGGACACTGGTCCGATATTTACGGAACACCGGGAAAGAAGATCTTTCTGTGGTCACAAGCCAGGAATGGTGCCATCTGGGAAAATTTACTTACAGATACAAATGGACAATATGTGGAGGTACAGGCCGGCAGAATGTACAATCAGAATAGTTTCAGCAGCAGTCGTACACCCTTTAAACAAACTGATTTTACCCCCTATTATTCAGACTCCTGGACAGAACGCTGGTTCCCGGTCAGGGGTACTGATGGAGTCACCCGCGTGGCAGAATCAGGAACCATTCACCTGAAGTATTCAGCAGATGGAATGAACCTGTTGTTTTCTCCTATCAAGGAGATCAATGCAAAAATGAGGGTATCGGTGAATGGGGATGAAATCTCGAATGACCAGGTCGTCATGAAGCCATCTGAAACATTGAATGAGGAATTTAGCGGCATCAAGGAGGGTGATAAAATTGAGGTTTACCTGGGGACCGAAAAACTATTCTCATCGGAAGACAATTTTACTGTTGAGAGGCCTAATAAGTCGGAAGGAAATGCATTGGAAGATCTGTTCATCCTGGCCGGTGAACTTGAGCAATTCAGATATTACAAAAGGGCCCTTGAGACATACCTTGAGCTGATTG
>JAZGGT010000733.1:0-2505 GCA_036480555.1 Bacteroidales bacterium
GAGGCAAAAGGTGCCTTCACAGGTGAAATATCAGCCGGGATGGTCAGGTCTACCGGAGCAGAGTATGTGATCATAGGCCACTCTGAGCGGAGGACTATTTTCGGGGAGGATAATGCCATGCTGAATAAAAAAGTATTAATGGCTCTGGAAAACGATATCATTCCAATATTCTGCTGTGGGGAGGTGCTCGAAGAACGGGAATCCGGTAAACTTTTTGAGGTAATTAAAACACAAATAGAAATTGCCCTTTTTGACCTGGATGCTGGCGATATGGGCAAGATCATCATTGCCTATGAACCTGTCTGGGCCATTGGCACCGGGGTTGTCGCCACACCGGAGCAGGCACAGGAAATGCATGCCTATATCCGCCAACTGGTCAGGGATAGGTTCGGGGATGCTATCGCAGAAGACTTGACCATTCTGTATGGCGGAAGTTGTAAACCATCCAATGCCGGGGTATTATTTGCCAATCCGGATGTGGATGGGGGACTGATTGGTGGGGCTTCTTTGAATGCAGAAGATTTTATCGCCATTGTCCAATCCTTCTAAAACCCTTGGCTGAATATATAGAACCCGACATCACTTTAACCCGGCAGCCGGTACCGGATCATGAACTTATACTGGCATTGTTGTCCCAGTATGGTTTCGACGGATTCAGGGAGGAGGAGGGGAGGATCCTGGCATACATCCCGGTGGAATCCTATTGTGAAAAGGATTTTCAGGCATTCATGGACAGGCACCGGCCGGATACGGTCCAACGGCATTCTGATGCTGAGCGGATTTTTTTCAGATGATCTTCAGCGAATAAATCATGCTGCCGGAAGAAATGGTTTGGATTTTGTGGTTAAACAGGTTATGAACAATTGGACGGTTGCAGTTTATAGAAAAGCTGTTTAATTTCAGGCAGGTTTATATTTTTTCAGTGATGAAGCAGCGGATCCTGATTTCCCTAATCCTTATCCTGGTTGGTTCCGGTTTATCCGGACAGGAAGTATTCCGCAGGTTTTCGACTGACCTTGAGAACTATCCCGGGGAGCTGGCAACTTTCATGGGAACAAGTGATGAGGAAACCCAGCCCCTGATCATTAAGACATTCATTGAAAACTGGAATGCAGGGATGATGCTTGATACCACTAAGGCACAACTGATTGCGATTTCCAATAAAATGCTGGATAAGAACGCTCGCCCGCGGCCCCATTTCATTACTTACCTGCAGGTTATCAATGCATTTACCATATACCATGGGCCAGCTGAAAACTACCTGAACTGGCTGCGGTCCATGCACCATTTTACGGCATCCCGGGACTATACACTGCCTGTGATCAATGATTATCTTTTGTTCTCGTTGAAATTGTTGAATTCCGGGATATTATACGAGTCAAACAGTACACGCTGGACATCCTCAAACGCTGATTTTCAGCTACTTTTTAATGATTCTGTCCAGGTAGTTGTCGGTGCGACTGACCTGATCTGTAGCGCGGTAAGGGACAGTATCCTGGTTTATGGGACAAGTGGTATTTATAATCCCTTAAACCATTATTGGCGTGGAGCTGGTGGAAGAATCACCTGGGAAAGGGCAGGATATTCCCCGGACCAGGTATACGCTACACTGGATGAATACATGATCAATTTCCGGTTTTATGAATTTCATGCAGATTCAGTAACTTTTTACCATAAAAAATATTTTGATTTCGAAATTTTGGGCAGCCTGGATGATAAAGTCGAAAGGATCATCTCACAGGCCACTGCCAACTATCCCAGGTTTGGATCATACCAGGCCAGTTTCAACATCGATGATATTTTTGAAGTCATTGATTATTATGGGGGGATCAGTATGTATGGGTCCAAAATGATCGGTACAGGCATAGGGGATAAAAAAGCAATATTGAACTTTTTCAGGAATGATACGCTAGTAATTGTTGCCCGTTCTGAGATCTTTGTTTTCGATCCTGCAATAATTACCTCCAACGAGGCCGAGATCTCTCTTTACGTCGATGATGATTCCATTTACCACCCGAGTATTGGGATGAATTATATCGTGGATGAAAACCGGTTTTTATCACGCAGGACTTCCAATTTTCAGTCACACTCACCCTATTATAATTCATTTCACCGTGTTGATATGAATTTCGAGCAACTCTCCTGGCAGCTGGATGATAATTTGATACAGTTAAAGATGAGAGAAGGAGGAGCATCCGGACTTGCCAATTTCCAATCCGAGAACCTGTTTGATGCCTATACCTACTTTCGCTTGCAGGGTATAGATGATGAAAATCCGCTGGTTCTGCTAAGGCGTTATTCGGAACATGTCTTTGATATTTCATTTTACGGAACTGAGTTTGCCAGGTTTGCACATATGCGGCCCACGCATGCACAACAGTTATTGAAACAGCTGGCACAACTGGGTTTTCTAACCTATGACCTGGAGGGGGACAGGGTTACAATGCGGCAAAAATCCTATGACTGGATCTATGCCAGCGTCGATTACATAGATTATGATGTGAT
>JAZGGT010000734.1:0-2220 GCA_036480555.1 Bacteroidales bacterium
ATATACCATCTGATTATGATACCACTATCATCCATCGGAAAGGGGGTGACCATATGGTAAGGATCGTTGAAGGCACCCTGTTATCAGATCTCATCGTTCCTGATAGCGGCATCGTAAACAGCAGCCACCACCAGGCTGTGGAAAACCTGGCACCGGGTTTCCGGGCTGCTGCCTTTGCCCGGGACGGGATCATTGAAGCTATTGAACCTGTCGACCTGGATGGGCATCCATTCATACTGGGTGTACAGTGGCACCCT
Source organism: Bacteroidales bacterium (assembly GCA_036480555.1). Lineage (GTDB taxonomy): Bacteria > Bacteroidota > Bacteroidia > Bacteroidales > SM23-62 > SM23-62. The sequence continues at coordinate 258 of JAZGGT010000734.1, forward strand.
GAAACCCTGATCCGCGAATCAGAAAACCATCCATTCTCCCTTCCCATTCTACTCCGCTTTATCGAAGAAGTCCATAAAGCTTCGCGTTAACACCCGATACTGGCTGGAAAAAAGCAGCGTCAGGGATAATATCCAGATTGTTTCCAGGGGTGATGACGCTGGTCACCTGATATTGACCATATATCTGTCAGATTCCCCTATTCACAAAGCTGAACTACACTAAGTCAACCCTTCATGGTAGTTTTACCTATCAATATCAGCCGTTAATAAAAATAAGCATGCAGAATTTGAATATGGCTTATGCGTTAAATACCTTCACCCACTGTACTAAAGAAAAAATTATCATTTTCAATCTCAACCATAAACTATAATGCGCAAATTTTCCTTTTTCACAATCTCAGTGTCACTGTTTTTCATGGTATCTTCTTTTATGCTAAAAGCCCAGGTACCTGGAAATGGCTTGGTTTTCGATGGTGATGATGATTATGTAAATGTTACTACCACCACCTCGGATGAACTGAACCCCGTTGAATTATTAACCCTGGAATGCTGGGTTTATCTTAATGAAGTCCCATCAAGCAGTCACGACCCTCATCTGATTTCCAGGTTTAATTGCTATTCACTTACCATTGCGCCCAATGGACATGCCAGGGCATATATGCACAATGATGAGGGAGATTGGTTCTTGCAGGATGGTACCACTACGATCACTACAAACAAATGGTATCATCTGGCGGCCACATACGATGGATCACATATGCGTGTTTTTGTCAATGGGAGAATGGAAGACTCAACTGCTGTCTGGGATACAATGGCCCGGACTACCGCTAATTTCAGGATCGGTGCAAGAAATGCTTATGTCACCAATACAAATACCAACGGAATAATTGATGAGGCCAGGGTCTGGGATATACCCCGTACAGAGTCTGAAATCCAAAGTTCCATGAACCGGACCATACCTGGCAGCACACCGGGTCTGGTTGGCTACTGGAGGTTTGACGATGGCTCCGGGACCAATGCGGATTGTGAGACTTCCTATAATAATGATGGAACATTAATGCATATGTCATTACCCGCAGCCTGGATAACATCAACAGCATCGATTGGTGAAGCTTCCATATTTGCAGAGTCCACAAATATTACTGAAACGTCAGGATGTGCTGTGGATGCTGTTTTTGGTTCAGGTGCCGAGGGACCCGGTTCCGGCCATTCACTGGCAGTGATGCAGGTGAATGAGTTTCCCAATAGCGTAAGTGGTCTGCACCCTGACAGGGCAAACCAGTACTGGGAGATCTGGTCGGAAGATCCGGATTTTGACGGAGATTTCACGGCAGATGTACGTTTTCACTATGATGATATCAGTGGCCTCCCAACTGAATCTTCCATTGAACTTTTCAGGAGGGATAATGCCACGGGGACCTGGGATCCGGCTACAGGATATACGGTGGTTACAGATGACGGAGGATCCTCTACTGGTACAGATGGTATCGGGTATGTTGAATTAACAATTACCGAAGGAACAACAGAAGATTTCAGCGGTCAGTTTATTCTATCCTGGTCTGATGCACCTCCGGTTGTTTCAAATATTCCGGATCAATCAGTAGCAGAGGGAGCTGCTTTCAGTACCATTATCCTGGATAATTATGTAAATGACCCGGATAATGCAGACAGCGAGATCACCTGGACAATCACAGGCCAATCAAATTTAACTGTGGACATAACTGACAGGGTAGCTACCATCTTCCTTGATGATCCGGAGTGGAACGGGAACAGCCTGGTTACTTTTACCGCCACAGATCCTGAAGGGGAAACTGACAGTGATGATGTGACTTTCGAGGTAACACCGATTAATGATCCCCCGGTTGTCAGTGATATCCCGGACCAGGAAATAGCTGAAGGTGCCAGCTTTGCTACCATTAACCTTGATGACTTTGTTACGGATGTAGATAATGATATTAGCACC
>JAZGGT010000735.1:0-10444 GCA_036480555.1 Bacteroidales bacterium
TGTTCGGGCAATAGATCCTGGAGGTACAGATTGTAGATGGACGGGATCAGCTTCCGTCTGGCAAGGTCTCCTGACGCTCCAAAAATCGTCAGGATATGTGGGTCTGGTTTTTGCATATTAAAGTGCCTCCAGCACCCTGTTCACTTTCTCTGTAATGGTCTGGCTGATCTCAATCATTTCACCCCCCATGAGTTTGGACATGGTTTCATGTGGATTCATGGCCAGGACCTCTGTTCCGCCTTCCACTTCCTGCACAACAAAGTTGCAGGGGAGAAGGGTTCCTATCTTATCATCAACTGTCAGGGCCTGGTGAGCGTATTCCGGATTGCATGCCCCCAGGATGAGGTAAGGCCTGAAATCTACATCCAGTTTCTTTTTAAGGGTTTCCCGGACATCGATCCGGGTAAGGACACCAAATCCTTCCTTCTGAAGCTCTTCGACAACCTTATCAACTGCGTCCGTAAATTTCAGACTGATCTTTTTTGCTAAATAATATGCCATATCGATTAATTTATCTATCTATGTTGATATAAAGATACACATTTTTTGCATATTAAGGTTTACCACCATTGACTATATCCGCTGTCGCAATGGTACTGCTGTACTGTACTGAATATGCTTCAAAGAATCCAATGGCACCATTAGCGAAATTGGTGCGGATATTGGCCGGTGGACCGCTAAAAAGGGGTGTCTGAGGAAAGACCTGGCTCTGTGCTTCAACCACATACTTGTAATATTCTTCGGTAATTCCGTTGATCTCAAAGGTGATGGTATCCCCCACTTCGACTACTTCTTCGGGTTTATCGATACTCAGGAACTGTGATGGGATCCCATTGGTGTAATTCCCATTAAAGAATTCGTCGTTCTGTACGATCAGCTCATACAAAGTATCGGTGACCAGAACTCCGTTCTTCCAAACCTTGAATGCATACCAGTCCGGATCGGGAGAGTCCCATGCCCATACCCTTACCTGGTATCCGCTGAAAAAAGTATCGAACCATTCTATTTTAATTGAATCGATAGGGTTCACTGGTTTCATCGTTGATGAAGCCATATACTCCTCCATTTCCCCATCGTTGTCAATATCCACATTCCTGATAACCATGGTATAGGTCCTGCCGGGCATCCCATGATAATCCGGGCTTGTGAGATACCATCCGGGCAGGGTATCGGATTCTGTCAGTATGTGTACCTGTTCCCCGTCATCAAGGACTACCTCTGCACCCGTAACAGCCGGCGCAGTCTGGTTGTGGAAATAATCGCTTGTCTCGCTTAACCTGACCCGGTGTGCAGTGGTATCATTGGTTATAAAGCCCTCAACTACCAGCCTCGTATAGGTGGAATCCAGTTCTATATCAATCCTCTCGGTACAATTCCACAGGGATATTGAAATGGCGAATATGAGGATGATGGTTTTTAATGTTGTTACAGTCTTCATTTTCCAGTGCTTAAAAGCGAAAGTTCCAGGTTAGTGCCGGTATGATAGGGAAAAGATAGGTCATCTCCGCATGGGTTGTATTCGGATCTTTGTCATCCTGGACAAAATTGATGGTCCATGCATTTTTCCTTCCGTATGCGTTGTATGCCGACAGGTTCAGGTCCCAATGCCACTTGCGGTCCGGCTTAGGCTTTGACCCGAATGATACCGATACGTCCAGGCGGTGGTAGTCGGGCATACGGTAAGCATTCCTGTTGGAATATACCGGGGCTATATTCCCCATATATTCGAACCTGCCTGTTGGAAAGGTTACGGGTAAACCTGTGCTGTAGACCCAGTTGGCAGAGACCCATAGCCTGTTGGATATTTCAAAATTCCCGACAATGGCAATATCATGGGGTCTGTCATAAGGGGCTGCATAGGGATTGCCGTTATTGATCTCCGGCACCTCCCTGGTGGTTTTCGAATAGGTATAGCTGATCCATCCGTTCAACCTTCCGTCGTTCTTACGAATCAGGAATTCAAGCCCATATGAGGTAGCCTCACCGATTCTGATCTCGCCCTCCATAAAACGGTTCAATAACAGGTTGGCGTGGTCCTTGAAATCAATAGAGTTCCTCATTTTCTTATAATATGCCTCTAAAGATATCTCCAAGCGGTTGTTGAAAAGGTTCCTGAAGTAGCCAATGGCAACCTGGTCGGAGATCTGGGGATTGACATTCGGAGTAGAAGGAAACCATACATCGAGGGGTGTTCCGGCCGTTGAGTTCTGGGCAAGATGGACATACTGACGGGTCCGGGAATAACTTGATTTGACTGATGAAACATCATTGATCATAAAAGAGACGGCGACCCTGGGTTCGAGTCCCATGAAATGATGATAAACCTCTCCGTTTCCGTGAACAGTTGAATCGATTGGCTGGTAGTCATCATCGAAGTTATAGATGGTACCCGGACCCACATTGTGAAAACTGCTGAATCTCAGGCCATAACGCAGGTTCCATCGCTCTCCGGCGGATTGTTCGGCAGATACGTATACCCCGTTTTCAAGGGCATAATTGGTTGGCAGGATGAACTCTGTAAACAGGCTCCCCTCTCCCGTACCAAATGCACTGCCAGGTTCAAAGTCATGGAATGTGCTGATCAATCCAAACTTCAGGGTATACTCAGGGGTGATGTAAAAATTCAGATCTGCCCTGGCGCTGTAATCTTTCATTTTGGAACGCCAGACAAAGGAATTTGCATCCCCTTCCGGTGTTCCAAGCTCATACTGATACCTGCTGTGGAGTAATGTGAAATTGCTGAAAATCCTGGCAGAAAACAGATGGTTCCAGCGGAGGGTGTAGGTCTGGTTTCCAAAAGCCATCTTGGCAAAGGGATTGGCATATACATCCCGTCCCAGGTAACTAGACACAAACAGCCTGTTCTTTTCATTAAAAATATGATTCAGTTTCAGGTTCAGATCATAGAAAAATAGGGTGTTATCCCTTACATCCGGATCCTTGGCAAATGGCAGAAACATATCTGCATAAGTCCTTCTTCCTGCCACCAGGAAAGAGGTCTTATCCTTAATAATGGGGCCTTCCAGGGTAAGCCGGCTGGAGATGGTACCGATACCCCCTGAAACGGAAAACTTCTTCAGGTTGCCTTCCTTCATCCTCACATCCAGAAGGGAGGAAAGCCTTCCGCCATGATCTGCAGGGATATCACCCTTGTACAATGTGACATCCTTGATGGCATCATTATTAAAAATCGAGAAGAACCCCATGAGGTGGGAAGCATTGTAAACCGTTGCCTCATCCAGCAGGATCAGGTTCTGGTCAGGATTTCCGCCCCTGACTGAAAAGCCCGATGCCCCCTCACTGGATGCCTGTACACCGGGCAGCAGTTGTATGGCTTTTATCACATCCACTTCTCCCATCAATGTGGGAATTCTTTTGATGGATTTGATGGGCAGTTTATTCACACCCATCTCAGGCTTCCTGACATGCGCCTGCCTGCCTTCCGACCGGATGGTCACTTCTGCAAGTTCCTGGATCTCTTCCTTCAATTCGAGGTTATAGGTCTGGTTCTCATTCAGGTTGACCGCCAGTTCCTGCAATTCATATCCTATATAGGAGATTTTAAAATGGTAGAATCCCGGGGGAAGGCTCAGCGAATAAAATCCGTAAACATTGGTGACCGTTCCCCTGTTCAGTTCCTCCACCATTACGGCTGCACCGATAAGATTCTCACCGGTCCCTGCATCCCTGATGTGGCCGCTGATGGTATAGCGTGGACCCGTTTCTTCTTCTTCACCATCCGCCATCAGTGGTAAAATGGAAAATAGTAAGTACAGGGTTATAGTAAGTGGTTTTCTCATTTCATTTAATGGGTTTACCTACATAGACAAATACCACACCAGAAAGTTGTATTTAACATCAAAGTTTATGTAAAGAAATCATTAAATGAATTATTTCTAGATGAACAGGGGAAATTCACCGGTGAATTGATGCAGGCCAGGAATGAATGGCAAAACTTCAATCCATTCACCCCGGGGGCCACATTATGTTATGATCAGACCGGCCGGAAACTTTATTCTCCAATCGACTGATGTAACCTGTCCCTGACCCAGTCCCCCACTTCCGAGGTACGTTTCGGATCCTTGGGCTTGATATCTCCCGTCACCATACCTGATTCCAACGCATCTGAAACAATATTTCGTATGTCTTCAGCCGATTTTCCCAGTCCGAAATGATCCATCATCATTGCAAGGCTGAGTATCGTAGCCATGGGATTGGCGATATCCTTTCCGGCAATCTGGGGGGCAGATCCATGGATGGGCTCAAAAAGGGCTGTACCTTCTCCCACTGATGCCGAAGGCAACATTCCGATGGAACCCGTGATTACCGATGCTTCATCGGTAATAATATCCCCGAACATGTTCTCGGTAAGAACCACATCAAAATTTGATGGTTGCAGGATGATCTGCATGGCTGCATTATCAACAAACATAAAATCAAGCGTGATATCAGGATAATCAGTTGCCATCTTTTGCACCGTTTCCCTCCACAGCCGTGATGTCTCCAGCACATTGGCCTTGTCCACCAGGGTGACTTTTCTGCGCCGTTTGCCGGCAGTTTCAAAAGCCATCTTTGCGATTCGTTCAATCTCAGGGGCAGTGTAATTGCAATGATCCCAGGCCTTTGTCCTGTCTTCATTGCGTCCCTTTTTTCCGAAATAGATGCCACCCGTCAGTTCCCTGAATACGACAAAATCCACACCCTTAAGGAGGTGATCCTTGAGGGGGGAAATAGGATCCAGCACAGGAAATGTTTTTACAGGCCGGATGTTGGCATACAAACCAAGTGATTTCCTGATCTTCAGCAGTCCCTGCTCGGGCCTTACCTCTGCGGTAGGATCCAGATCATATTTCGGGTGCCCTACCGCTCCCAGTAAAACTGCATCAGAGGTCTTACACTTTTCAATGGTATCATCAGGCAGGGCAGTGCCCGTCTGATCTATGGCGCTGGCACCGATCAGGCCTTCTTCAAAACTGAATCTTACTTTTTCTTTTTGTTCTATTACGGGAATTAATTTCAATGCCTGTGCAACAACTTCCGGTCCGATCCCGTCCCCGGGCAATACAGTAATTTTATAATCCATCCTGATTGAAATGATTTCTTTCTATGATATTCAGCATTTTTTCAGTAGCCTTGATAGCGGCTTCGGTTTGGTCGGCCTCCAGCGCCTTGGTCTTGAATTCCCTTTCATTGAACTCCCAGGTGATCACGGCTTCCACAAGGGCATCCGTTTTTCCTCCGGGGGGAATGGTCACAATGTAATCAGTCAGGATGGGGCGTTCCCTGCCCAGGTGCTCTGTGTATATTTTCCAGAGGGCCTTCATGAAGGCATCGTACTGTCCGTCGCCTATGCTGCTTTCCTCGTAGTCTTCACCATTGATCTCTATGATGATATTGGCAATGGGCCTCAGACCATTGGCCAGGGTAAGGGCATAGCTCTTCACCTTGATGGGCTGGTGAAGGTCAATGCCTCCAAGGACATCGGATATGATGTATGGAAGGTCCTCCGTGGTTACCGTTTCTTTTTTGTCACCCAGTTCAATGATCCGCTGGGTGACTTTCTTGGTGGCTTCCAGATCGAGGTTTAGTCCCAGTTCCTCCAGGTTCTTCTTTATGTTGGCCTTGCCTGAGGTTTTACCTAGCGCATATTTCCTGGTCCGGCCAAAACGTTCCGGCATCAAGTCATTGAAATATAGATTGTTTTTGGAGTCCCCGTCTGCATGTACTCCGCAAGTCTGTGTATAGACATTTTCTCCTATGAGAGGTTTGTTCTCGGGGACCCTGATCCCGGAGAAGGATTCCACCAGCCGGCTGATCTTGGTCAGTTTGGACTCGTCCACATTATTCTCCACTTTCAGGTGATCATTAAGGATGCCCATCACGCTGGATATGGGTACATTGCCTGCCCTTTCTCCCAGGCCGTTCACAGTCGTATGGATGCCCTGCACACCAGCCCTTACAGAGGCATATACATTGGCCGTAGAGAGATCGTAATCATTGTGGGCATGAAAATCAATATGCAGGTCCGGATACCTCTCCAGCATCTTGCTGCAGAATTCGTAGGTCTGCTCATGGTTCAGTATACCCAGTGTATCTGGCAGCATAAGTCTTTTAAGGTTCGTGTCTTTCAGGGCATCTGCCAGGAAATAAACATACTCAGGTGAATGGATCATGCCATTGGACCAATCCTCAAGGTAAAGATTGGAGATGATCCCTTTTGATGTGGCATATTCAATAGCCGCTTCCAGGTCCGCCAGGTGTTCTTCAGGTGTTTTCCGCAACTGCTCTGTTACATGCTTCAGGGAACCCTTGGCAAGCAGATTTACCACTTTCCCCCCGGCATCATTGATCCAGTCCAGCGAGGCATTCTTATCAATGAAACCCAGTATTTCAATGCTTTCCAGGTAATTGTTTTCCCTGGCCCATTCAGTAATCTTCTGAACGGCCTCCAGTTCCCCTTCCGAGACACGGGCAGAGGCAACCTCTATCCGGTCCACCTTCACCTCTTCCAGCAATATTTTGGCGATATTAAGCTTTTCAGGTGCATTGAAGGATACGCCGGAGGTTTGTTCCCCGTCACGCAGGGTGGTATCCATTATTTCCAGTTTCATTTCCTCAGGGTTTTAGATTCATATTCGGCAACCTTATCCAGGATGCTTACCAGGTAATCGATATCATCATAGCCATTTTGAAGGCATTGCTTTTTATAGGGATTGATCTCGAATTGATCCGAATCACCAGAACTCAGCAGTCTGATTTCCTGGTCATCCAGGTTAACCAGAACCTCCTCCTGTGGATTGGAAGATATTTTTTCAAGCAGCAATGACAGAAAAGCAACGGATACCTGTACTGGTAACAGGCCATTGTTCAGGGCATTGTTTTTAAAAATATCCGCGAAAAAACTGGATACAACTACCCGGAATCCAAAATCGGCCAAGGCCCATGCAGCATGCTCCCTGCTTGAACCTGAACCAAAATTCTTCCCGGCAACCAGGATTGATCCCCGGTATTTGTTGTCATTAAGTACAAAACCCTCCTTGGGCCGGTCATTATCATCATATCGCCAGTCCCTGAACAGGTTGTCTCCGAATCCCTCCCTGTCGGTAGCTTTTAAATACCTTGCCGGGATGATCTGATCTGTGTCAATATTTTCATCCGGAAGCGGGACAGCTGTAGATGTTATCGTTTTAAATTTCTCCATGATCTCTTAAACTAGGTTCCTGACATCTGTTATCTTTCCATTAAGGGCTGTGGCTGCAGCTGTAAGCGGACTGGCCAGGATGGTCCGGGATTCGGGTCCCTGACGTCCTTCAAAATTCCGGTTGGACGTAGATACACAATATTCACCTTTGGGTACCTTATCCTCATTCATGCCGAGGCAGGCCGAGCAGCCTGGTTGCCTGATCTCAAAACCGGCATCTTCAAATACTCCCCTGAGTCCCTCTTCATCAATCTGCTTTTCCACCAGTTTTGATCCAGGGACAAGGTAGGCCCTGATATTCCCTGCCTTTTGTTTTCCCCTGACAAGGTCCGCCACCGCCCTGAAATCTTCGATACGGGCATTGGTACAGCTACCGATAAAAACATAATTCACCGGCTTGTCAAGCAGCATCTCACCCTGTTTGAATCCCATGTATTCCAGGGCCTTCTCCTCTCCTGCCCTGCTGGGAACAGGCTGGTCAACCGGGATACCCATACCGGGATTGGTTCCATACGTTAACATGGGCGGAATGTCCTCAGCCTTGATTTTCAGCTCCTTATCAAACACTGAATCAGGGTCAGAAAACAATTCCTTCCATTGCTCAACCTGCTGATCATACTCGGCACCCTGTGGAACAAACTTTCGTCCCTTCAGGTATTCAAAGGTTTTCTCATCCGGGGCGATCAATCCTCCCCTGGCACCCATCTCAATACTCATATTACAGACAGTCATCCGGGCTTCCATAGACATATGCCCGAAGGCAGATCCGGCATATTCAACAAAATAGCCGGTCCCACCGCCTGCTCCGAGCTGGGCAATGATATACAGAATGACATCCTTGGAAACAACTCCCTGTCCCAGTTCACCGTCCACCGTGATCCTCATTTTCTTCGGCTTATACTGTAGCAGGCACTGGCTGGTAAAGACCATTTCCACTTCGCTGGTACCAATGCCAAAGGCGATGGTCCCAAAGGCACCATGTGTGGCAGTATGGCTGTCACCACAGACAATGGTCTGTCCCGGTTGGGTGATCCCCAGCTCAGGACCGATAATATGTACGATGCCATGATTCTCGTGGGTCAGGTGGAATAGCTTGACCCCATGGGCCTGGCAGTTTTCAGTAAGTTTTTCAACCTGCAGCCTGGATAGTTTATCCTGTATGGGGAGATGCTGGTTAATGGTAGGCACATTATGATCCGGGCTGGCAAACACCCGCTCGGGACGAAGCACCTTGATCCCTCTTTTGTTGAGTCCTGTGAATGCCTGGGGACTGGTAACCTCGTGGATAAAGTGCCTGTCAATATACAATACATCCGGGCCATCGGGTATAGAGTCCACCACATGGTTTTCCCAGATTTTATCAAAAAGCGTTTTGGACATGCTGTCAATAAAAGATTTTAAGATATGAATATTTCAAATTACAAATATACGGTAAAAAATGGTTGAAAATTACGGAACCGGGAGTAATTCCTCAGAATCCCGATCAGACGATCTGTGCCAGGGCATCAACGAAGGCTTCGACGGATGCTGTGACAATATCAGTATGGGCTGAAAAACCATAATAAGTACTTCCCTTGTGTTGTACCTGCACATGCACCTTCCCAAGGTCGTCACTTCCCCGGGTTATTGCCTGGATAAGGAATTCCTCGAGGCGCACTTTCTTATTCACCATTTTCTTCACAGCTGAGAATGCAGCATCGATGGGTCCGTTTCCGGTGGCCGTTTCCAGTAATGATTGACCCTGTATTTGAAGTCCCACGGTGGCAGACGGGATCGAGTTTAATCCACAGGTAACCTGGAGGACTTCAACTTCAATTGTCCTGGGACCGCGTTTTTCTTTTCCTACCAGCACCCTCAGATCCTCGTCATTGACCTCTTTCTTTTTATCTGCTACTTCCAGAAACTCTTCATATAAATGATCCAGCTTTGCCTTGGTGAGTTTGTAACCAAGTTTTTCCACCCGGTGTTTCAAGGCAGCACGACCGCTTCTGGCGGTCAGCAAAATAGAGGATTCATTGATCCCGACAGTCCTCGGGTCAATGATCTCATAATTCTCCCTCTTTTTTAAAACTCCGTCCTGATGGATCCCGGATGAATGAGCAAATGCATTCCGTCCCACAATAGCCTTATTGGCCTGAACAGGCATACGCATAAGTGTGGATACCAGGCGGGAGGTCCTGTATATTCGTTTGGGATTAATGTCGGTATATAGTTTCAGGTGTCTGCGGCTCTTGATGATCATCACCACCTCTTCAAGTGATGTATTCCCGGCTCTTTCACCAATTCCGTTCATGGTCACTTCGACCTGCCTGGCTCCATTGATCACACCTGTCACGGTGTTGGCAGTTGCCATACCCAGGTCATTATGGCAATGTGTGGAGATGATGGCATCATCAATATTTTCCACGTGGTCTTTCAGGTATTTTATCTTGGCACCAAATTCTTCAGGCAGGGTATAACCTGTGGTATCAGGAATATTAACAACGGTAGCGCCGACTGCGATCACTGCCTGGATAACCTTTGCCAGGTATTTATTCTCTGTCCGGCCTGCATCCTCCGCGTAGAATTCAATATCTTCCACAAAACTTTTAGCATACTTCACGGCTTCAACAGCTCTCTCAAGGATCTCATCCGGATTTGAGTTGAGTTTATAGTTGATATGGTAATAGGAAGTTCCGATACCGGTGTGAATTCTTGGACGGGTGGCATATTGGAGTGCTTCGGCCGCCACTTCTATGTCTTTCTTTACGGCCCGTGTCAGGCCGCATATTACCGGTTCCTTCACTACCTTTGAGATTTCCACTACTGAGTTGAAATCCCCCGGACTTGAAATCGGAAATCCTGCTTCAATAATATCCACACCCAGGCTCTCAAGTTCTTTGGCAACTTCAATCTTCTCAATTGTATTTAACTGGCATCCAGGAACTTGTTCCCCGTCCCTGAGGGTGGTATCAAAAACATATACCTTTTCCTTATTCATGACCGATTCATTTTGTGTGGAAACAATTATAAATTGGAAATACAAAAGAAGCAAATAATATTGAGATATGCCATACAACATAAGCATATTTAGCATAATGGAAGAAATAAGGATCTCTCTATTCCATTCCTTGCGTATATATTTCAGGCTCAGGATAAAATGCTCCTATGGAAAACCAGTATGCCATGAAAGATTTGACAGGTTTCAGCTGCTCTCCCTTCCTGGCACCCGAGACAGCTTTTCCGAAAAAGTACCATACATTG
>JAZGGT010000736.1:0-3526 GCA_036480555.1 Bacteroidales bacterium
TTATGGTTCTAGCCGATCAATTTAATGGCAAGGATTTGCAGTCATTGAACGACCTGGACTTTGACTCAAAAGGAAGAATATATTTCTCCTCACGAAAATCCAATCCTGATCTTCAGAAAGAAAATAAAAGATCTGTCTACAGGGTTGATCCGGATGGTAAGGTACATCAGTTACTTACAGAACCTCAGGTCCACATGCCAAATGGAATTGTCTTGTCTCCCGATGAAGAGACACTCTATTTGATTGAGGCACATGGTGAAGAAGACCATAACCGTAATATCCTGGCTTTCGATTTACACGAAGATGGTTCCATATCCAATCAGCGTGTTCTTTACAGCTTTTATCCGGGCAGAAGCGGCGACGGTATATGCATCGATATAGAAGGAAACCTTTATGTGGCAGCCGGACTTCATAAAAGAAGGGGAAGTTCTGAAACGCTGGATACACGTCCGGGGATCCATGTCATTTCCCCTGAAGGTAAACTACTTGCTTTCAGGGAAACACCAGAGGATACCATTACCAATTGCACATTTGGCGGAGAAGATTTAAAAACCCTGTTTGTTACTTGTGGATCATACCTGCTGAGTATCCGCACAAAGATTCCGGGTAAAAAGTCTTACAAACCTGATATCTAATAATTATATGTTAAGACATCGACACCATCTACTAACGGACCAAAATCTATTCACATGAGATTCAAATCCCTGTTAACCTCAATAATATTTCTTGCTATTTTCATGAACAGTTTTTCGCAGGAGATAAATCCTAAACCAGTAACCCCCGGTCCCTCTGATGAGGCGGTTGCTTTACTTAAGTATATTTATTCCCTGTCCGGCAAACAAACCCTGTCCGGACAGCACTGCGCTCCCCTGATTGGATCAACAAGACTCTCGGTAGTACATAGAAGGACCGGGCATTACCCTGCACTATTTGGCCAGGATTTCGGGTTCAGTTACCCAGGATACTGGGATGGTATCAATTATCGGCAGCGGATCGTAGATGAGGCCATCCGCAGGCATAACCAAGGCTTCATCATCACCATCATGTGGCATGCGGTACCTCCTACCGAGGATGAGCCTGTTTCCTTCCGTGAATCGGTACAGGGGGAACTTACTGACCAGGAATGGCAGGATCTGATTACACAGGGAACCGAACTGAATGAACGCTGGCAATCCCAGGTAGACGTAATTGTCTGGTTTCTCAAGCAGCTTAAATATGCAAAAGTTCCGGTACTCTGGCGCCCTTACCATGAAATGAACGGGGATTGGTTCTGGTGGGGTAAGAAAGGAGGAGATGACGGTTATATGAAACTATGGCAAATGATGTTTGACCGTTTTGTAAATTTCCATGGCCTGAATAACCTGTTATGGGTATATAACACCAATGAAGTCAAAGAGAATGTGGATCCCCATGAAACATATTACCCGGGCGATGCATATGTGGATATCCTGGCCACCGATGTTTATACCGAAGGGTTCAACCAGCTAAACTACGACGAGCTCCTGGATCTTGCGGGTAATAAACCTATCGCCCTGGGTGAAGTGGGTGCCACTCCTTCCCCTGAAAAACTGAAAGAGCAGCCCAAATGGACCTGGTTCATGAGTTGGGGTGAATCTGGAGGCCGAGGAGGAAACTTCAGGAGTTTCCTTGATCTATATAACAGCGACCAGGTTCTGACACATGAAGAATTGCCGTGGGTTAAGGTTCAGGAGCCCTACCTACACCATCCCGTACTAAAATAATTAGCTCATAAAACTTAAATACAATGACTCAAAAGAAAAGCCATAAGACGGTTTCAATCTTAATTCTTATACCAATTATATCCATAGCATGCGGTACGGGCAGTGGTACGGAAAACCATTCCGGGAAATCCCTGTCTGACCAAACCCTTCTTGCTGATACACTGGAGAATAGCCTGTCTGAGTTCATCATTGAACCATGGTATCCGCTCATTATTGATACATTAAACGGTGGTTACACTTCAGTCTTTGCAAGGGATTGGACCAGGGCTGAAAATTTTCAGATGAGAGCCCTGGTGCAGCAGACGCGACATGTCTGGTCGACAGCATTTATTTATGAGCATTATCCTGAACGTAAGGAACTCCTGGATTATGCCACTCATGGGTTCAGGTTCTTAAAGGATGCTATGTGGGATAAGAAATCTGGAGGTTTCCATGCATACTGTGCAGATGATGGTACCCCTGAGGCCAGGAGCATGAACGAAAAGCGCATTTATGGACAGGCTTTTGCAATATATGGTTTGTCTCAATATTACAGAATGAGCCATGATCAGGAAGTACTCCAGCTTGTTAAAAAGGCTTTTCTCTGGATGGAAGAACATGCTCATGATCCGGTGTACGGCGGCTATTTTGAATTTTTAGAAAGAAATGGCACCCCATACCCCGTTAATGGCACGGAGAATACCGGTATCCGGGATTCCCGGACCAGGGGGATGAAAGACTATAACAGTTCAATACACATTATGGAAGCGTTCACGGAGCTTTACAGGATTTGGCCGGATGATCTTGTTCGGACAAGGCTGGAAGAAATGTTTTACCTCATCCGTGACACATTCGTGCATCCCGATGGATACCTCCAATTATATTTTTACCCGGACTGGAAGCTTGTGACTCCAGAGACCATAAACGATTTGTCCGAAGAGATCCATCGCTTCACCTCTCATTTTACCTATGGTCACGATGTAGAAACGGCATATCTTCTGCTAGAAACAGCCCATTTTCTGGGAATGGGTGAGGATGAAAAAACACATACACTGGCTAAAAAGCTGGTTGATCATTCCCTGGAATCAGGCTGGGATCACGAGGCAGGTGGATTCTATGATGCCGGCATATTAATGGATGGAAAGATCAGCATCTTCAATCATCATAAGTCATGGTGGGGGCAAATCGAAGGCTTGAATGCATTGCTGATGATGCACCAGCTTTATCCGGAAGATCCAAACGATTACTATGGTAAGTTCCTGAAATCATGGGAGCACATAGACACCTATTTGATTGACAAGGAATATGGGGGATGGTTCAATCATGGACTGGATACCAATCCGGAAAGTATGGATCGGCCTAAAAGCCATATTTGGAAAACCACCTACCATAACACGAGGGGCATGATCAGATGTATACAGATGCTACGGGGAGAAAACGAATATTAGCAGGCTTATTTCTTTAAATTTTTAGAGAGATTTTAATCTTCCCCAGCCATCCGGTTACCAGGATAATTAATAGCGAAAACACTAAAGATTTAATCAGACCTGCTACACCGGTTAAAAGCATTGCCGGAAGCTGCAAGCTCACCAGGGCAAATATAGCATAAGCATAATAGGGTATAAGATAACAGGTTAAGGTACTGTTCCCGGCAGGGGCAATAATGTCTGCCCACCTGGTAATCTTCATTCTGTCAGATACTATATGCAGAATGATAAAACAGGCTGTACTGATACCTGCACAGATAGCAGCCCACGACGGAGTGGTCTGTATTTTAGAGATCCCCCAGATTGGCCTCGTAAGGA
>JAZGGT010000737.1:0-6227 GCA_036480555.1 Bacteroidales bacterium
ATAAACGGTAAGGAATATAAGTTCAGGGGAAAGTTATTTGCGGATTGTACCGGGGATGGAAACCTTGGTTTCCTGGCAGGGGCAGATTTCAGGGTAGGCCGGGAGGCAAAATCAGAAACAGGAGAACCACGGGCTCCCGGGAAAGCTGACCAGATGGTTATGGGTACATCTGTTCAATGGAATTCCACCCGGATGAAACAGCCCGTTGCGTTTCCCTCCACCAGTCCATGGTCTGTCAGGTTTGATGAACAAACCTCCGTCAAAACCACGAAAGGGGATTGGGACTGGGAGACGGGGGCTCACAGAGACCAGGTGACTGAGATTGAGGTGATCAGAGATTATGCATTCAGAGTGATCTATGGCAACTGGGATTTTCTCAAGAATAAGAGCATTGAAAAAGATGAATTTGCCAGGCACAAACTGACCTGGGTAGCCTATATTGGGGGAAAGCGTGAGTCGCGAAGACTTATGGGTGATGTTGTATTAAAAGAGCAGGACATACTGGAAGACAGAAAATTTCCCGACGGGTCTTTTACAACTACCTGGGATGTGGATCTTCATTTCCCGGTCCGGAAAGATGGTTTTACCGGAGAACCATTCCAGTCGAGGGCAGATATGAGAAAAATATATCCTTACCAGGTGCCTTACAGATGCCTGTATTCCCGTAATGTCTCTAATCTTCTCATGGCAGGACGAAACATAAGTGTGACACATGTTGCCCTGGGTACTGTCCGTGTACAGCGGACCACGGGAATGGCAGGAGAGGTTATTGGAATGGCAGCCTCAGTTTGTATTAATAACAATTGCATGCCAAGGGATGTTTATGAAAAATACTTTTCCGATTTGGATGCATTGATGAGTGTCGGCACCGGAAATCCGGATTGGTGATTTAATATTTGTAAATCAAGCCTAAGTATGAGTGATATCAATAAAAAAGATCTGTATAACTGGTGTAAAATACCTGTCAATGAGCTTGAAAACCATCCTGATCTGAAGATCCCCTTTTGTCTGACAAAAGATTCAGATGAAATGGGTGAAGTGATGGCGCGTGATTTTGTAGCTGAAATTAAATTTGCCAATGAGAAAGGAAAAGTCTTGCGGGCCATTGTTCCATGTGGACCAAAATGCTGGTATGCTCCCTTTACCAGAATTGTTAATGAGGAGAAAGTATCACTCGGCAATCTAACTGTTTTTCATATGGACGAATGTCTTGACTGGGAGGGTAATCTGCTTGCCAAAAACGATCCTTATAATTTCCGCACTTTTATGGAACAGCATTTCTATGGTGGAATAAGGACTGATCTGGCTGTGCCTGAAAAGCAACGTATCTTCCCAGAACCAAACCGTATTGAAGAGATCAAACAAAAGATAGCCGAAGCCCCAATCGACATAACCCTCGGAGGATGGGGACAGGATGGCCACATTGCTTACAATCAGGCGCGACGCCATCCTTTTTGTCAGATATCTGTTGAAGAATTGCGCAATTCCGGATTAAGGGTGCAGGATAATAATCTGGATACAGTTATTGCACTGGGACAAAGGTCATTCGGAGCTGCCTATCAATTCGTTCCGCCAATGTCCATTACCCTGGGTATCAAAGAGTGCCTTTCTGCCAAAAAGGTGCGTCTGTACAGCGATACAGGTTCCTGGAAGCAAACAGCCCTGAGGGTTGGACTTTTTTCAGAGATAACTGCCGAATATCCCCTGACCCTGCTTCAGGAACATCCCGATGCCAGGCTAACTGCCACCATTGATACTGCCTCTCATCCAATTTCAGAAAACCCGGAATGGGAATTCAAAGGCATAAACACATGATGAGGTATGATCACATTATTGGTACTGGTGGAATTGGTTCGGGGATTGTATTCTCTTTGAAAGGTGACCATACCCTGGGTCGCAACGAAAGCAGGCTGGCCACGCTAGAACCCTACAATGACTACTGCAAGCTGCATATCATAATGCATTATGTTTCTGTACTACTTGGGGCTAGTCCCACCGGAAGGTTCAGGTCATTTCCCATTGGTGGGGTCGGCTCTGATGATGCAGGCAATAAACTGCTTGCACAGATGAAACAAGCCGGCATGAGTACGGGATCTGTCAGAAAAGACAGTCATTGCAATACTTTGTATAGTGTGTGCTATCAATATCCCGACTACTCAGGGGGCAATATCACTACTGAAAACAGTGCAAGCAGCAAGGTGACTCCGGATGCCATCGATGATTTTTTTGAGGATTTCGGAACCGGGCGACGTAATGGCATTGTACTGGCAGTCCCGGAAGTCCCGGTGGAAACGCGAATAAGGCTGCTCAGACAGGGCAGGGAACGAGGGTATCTGAATGTAGCATCTGTCCTATCCTCAGAAGTGGCCGAATTCAAAACCGGTGGAGGTTTGGGCTTAACGGATCTGCTTGCTGTCAATATTGGTGAAGCGCGCAGCATTGCAAACATCGAAGATGAATCAACCGATTCAGTTATTATCGTTAATCGAGCCATTGAAATACTCTACGGATCTTATCCCGGTATAATGCTGCTAATAACCGACGGGGTAAAGGGGAGCTATTGCTTTCAGGATGGAAAGCTGGAATACAATTCAATACTTCCTGCTGAGGTTAAATCAACTGCAGGTGCCGGAGATGCTTTTCTCGCCGGAACCATAACAGGTATTTGTTGTGGCTTACCACTGCAAAAGGGAGAATCAAATAATAGTATCACAGAAACACAATGTATGTCTGCTGTTGATATGGGTACATTGCTTGCTTCTTTATCAGTCACTTCTTCAGACAGCATACATCCGGAGATTGATGCCAGTTTCCTGCTGAATTATGCTCAATCTAAAGGACTTACCCTTTCGGATGAATTCAAAATGGTATTTCGTCAATGTTTGTAGAAGCCTAAGGCAACCCGCTAATCATCCTCAAGCTTAAAAGGGGTTACCTGGTAAACATAATAATTCAGCCAGTTGGTATAAAGCAGGACCGCATGGCTCCGCCATTGCACCATGGGAGGCCTTGATGGGTCATCATCCGGGAAATAATTCACAGGAACCTGGATATCCATTCCCTTTGCAAGGTCCCTTTCATATTCATCCTTCAAAGTATTGGGATCGTATTCCGAGTGGCCGGTCACGAAAATCTTTTTACCATCCCTTGTGCCTATGATATAGATACCTGCCACATCGGATTCGGCAATGATCTGAAGTTCCCTGACCTTGTCAATGTCTTCCTTTTCGATATGCATGTAGCGTGAGTGTGGGGCAGGGAACAGATCGTCAAATCCCCTCACCAGGGGGATCTTGCGGTCCAGGACCCGGTGTTTGAAGACACCGAACAGTTTCTTCTCCAGCAATCTCTTGGCTATCCCGTAGAAGTGATAGAGTGCAGCATGGGCCCCCCAGCAGAGATAAAGTGTTGAGGTTACATTGCACTCTGCCCAGTCCATGATCTCTTTCAACTCATCCCAGTAATGAATGTCCTCAAAGTTGATAAAGCCCAGTGGAGCCCCGGTGATGATCAGTCCATCATATCGGTGTTCCCTGACCTGATCGAAGGTTTTATAAAAAGTCTGGAGGTGTTCGATAGGCGTATTCTTCGAGGTATGGTTTCTGGGATGTATAAGGTCAATTTCGATCTGAAGGGGGGTGTTGGAAAGCAATCGCAACAGATGGGTTTCCGTGGTATGCTTGACGGGCATAATGTTCAGGATCACAATGCGCTGTGGCCTGATATCCTGGTGGATGGCCCTGGTCTGGTCCATGACGAAAATATTCTCCTTCTTTAGAACGGCAGCAGCAGGTAGATTATCGGGTATATTGATGGGCATAATGTTCGCTTACAGATTTCTGGTAAAAATACTACCTGGTTGAATAAGATGAAATAGTAGGACCGAAGAAAATGGCATGCAGGAACAATTTATTAGTTCCATACCAGAATCCACGGAAATTAGGGTTATCTATAAAGGATATGAGCCTGCCCGATCCATGGCTGCTGACCAGTACCACGGGAGTATTACGGAGGTCATCGTATTTACCTTCAGGCACATATCCGCTGAGCAATGGATGGTCGGTATATCTTACCGGACAGGCATAAGAACGGCGGTCCGGAAGGGCGATAAGTAAATGGTTCCGGAATACAGGGATGGTCTTTCTGTGGAGACCATACCCTATGGGATGGCTGATGTCTACCTCCGCCTCGAATATACTCCCTGTGATACGCTGTGCCCCGGTCTTGTTTCTGAGATCCACGTAAGCCAGATAACCGCTGCTATCAGGCTTACTGCTTTTGAAGTCAATGTCCACCAGTTTTTGCTCCTTCAGCCAGCGGTTGGCTGAGTTCAGGGCAATGATTGTTCCCCCTTTGCTCACCCAACGGTTGATCTCCATTCTGCCGCTGGCATTTATCCTGCTGTATGAACCAGAAGACATCAGCAGATGGGTGTACGGGGAGAGATCCATTGAATTTAATTGTGCCTGGTCTATGAGTACGACAGGCATTTGCACGCGTGTATCAAGCAGATGCCAGGTCTCCCCGGCCTCCCGGCTGTTAACACCGTCACCGGTCAGCAGCAATACCGCCGGTTTTTCCAGGGGCCGAAAACGGCTGCTCCCCATGTCCATGCCCTGGCTGGTATGGGAAGTACCGATGGCGTAGGCCAGGATGCTTGTTTCCTGCAAGGCCCCGCCAATAATTTTATATACCTCTTCGGGCGTTTTCCCCTGTTTTTGTACAGGTATGAAAATGCTCCCATAGCTGAACGATAATCTGATTTCGCCGTTCTGGTATTCGAAGGGACCGGTGGCAACCTGGGCCATCAGTCCAGCCGCCTGCATCCTGTACAAGGCCGCGGGTGCATCATATTCATCCCAGGGGAAAACATATCCGACCTGGCTGACATTTCCGAGGATCTTTCCCGGCTGCCTGTTTACCACCGTCACCTGATCACCCATCAGTTCTTCTGCCAGCCTGGATTGACCAAGGGCCGCATAAGGAATATTGAAAGCATAGGGCAGTGTCCATGCAGAAACATCATAAAACAGGCTGTCTGCAAAGTTCTTCTGTGACTTGAACAGGCTCTGGACCAACCTGAATTGTGCTTGGTTCAGGGGGACCAAAAAAGCATTGCCGGGCGTGTATTTAATCCCTTCTATGGTATGGCCCTGCTTTAACCCGTATACCTTGATCCGGTGCCTGAGAAGGATATCCATGAAGTTTGCCAGGCTTGCCTGGTCAGCTTCCCCGAAAATATAAGCCTTTTCGCTTGAAGCATCGAACAGTGAGGCTGTTGATTCGTAGAATTCCCGCTGATGCTCCAGCAACTCCTCACGCATCTCAAGGGATGCCTTGAGGGAAGAAAACGATATCCTGACCTGGTTCCTGATAGCATATGGGAAGCTTAATTTTCCCCGGGGGGTGTTTCGCTCAAATCCCCTGGTTCCGGCCTGTTCAAAAAGGATCCCCACACTTCCGTTGACATCGGGATAGGATGATCCTTTCCCATAATAGAAATCATCAAAAATTTCCTCCGTAAAAAAGAGGCTGCCGTCATGGTCAAGTGCAGCAGCGTGGTATTGCCCGATCTTACGGGTCAGTTCGGTTGTGCGTTCAGGGGTCATGGGATTGGTGCGGGAAAGGATGCCAGGCTGAAAGAAGAAGGTTGATGATGATCCCATTTCATGATGGTCCGTCTGTACGTTTGGCCTCCACCTGTGGAAAACCTCCACACGTCCCCTGCTCTCCGGATGCTGCAGCAGGATCCAGTCCCGGTTCAGGTCGAACCAGTAATGATTGGTCCGGCCCCCCGGCCATACTTCACGAAATCCCCTGCTGTTATCATCCGGCATCGGAGTTTGGGACTTATGCATATTGATCCAGCTGGCATGGCGGTTAAATCCGTCGGGGTTCAGGCAGGGATCGATCAGGATCACCATATTGTCCAGGTAATCGAGTACCTCCTGGTTGAGCGATGCAGCCAGGTAGTATGCCACCAGGACAGATGCATTGGAGGCGCTGGATTCATTCCCGTGTACATTATAACCCAGCGTGACTACTACGGGCATTTCATCCGGATTTACCTCCTGGCTGGATGCCGGATCAGAGAGTTTCAGATGTTCCTTACGGATCTGTTCAAGCCTGGCATGATTTGCCGGAGAGGTTATTATAAGATGGAAGAGGGGACGGTTTTCCCAGGACCGGGCATACTCCTGCATGATCACGCGGTCAGCTTGCCCGGC
>JAZGGT010000738.1:0-9574 GCA_036480555.1 Bacteroidales bacterium
AGCGGGTTTCTCGTAATTATTCCAGAGCCGGCTGACTTCACCATGGTAATTCCGGTAACTGTGTGTCAGGGGATGTATGGGATCCTTGGCTATCTGACCGGTTTTATTGATCGGAAATCCCTGTGCTTCATAGATCTCACGGCCTGCCAGGTCAAAAATCTCATACCCCTTGTCCCACCACTCATTAATGCCGCCGCTGCGGGTTCCTGTGGTCAGATGCTGCCAGGGATCATGAGCTTTAAAATAATTATGTACCTTGCCGGCCCATTCAGCCGCACCAAGGCTATCGCCTGAAGTCCAGCCATCCGTTCCATTCACTTCATCCACAATAAACAATATGGCCAGTGAGCGGCTGTATCCCCATCGGGCGATCATATACCTGTAGAGTTTTTCCTGGTATGTCCAGGCTTCATCACTGCTGTAAAATTCTTTGGCTTCGCAAACAAGCTGGTAGGGATTGGTATACCAGGCTATATTGCCTCCTCCCCAGACGGTCTCGGACAGATAAGAATGGAACCAGAAATTAAGGGCGAGCTGCATATCCCGCTTCTCCAGTTCATCAAGCAATTCATCAATCCGGCTGCACAACAGCTGGTCATAGCGTCCGACTCCCGTACCCCAGGTTTCCAGGGGTGTTATCAACCTGCTGATAAAGTTCACACCCCTGTCCTCCAGCTCATCCAGGACATCAGTATCATTCCCTCGATTATACCACAGTCCAACCCCATACCAGGATGTCCCGTCTCTGTGTTCCAGGTACCTTTTGTTTGCCGCAATCCTGACAGGACCGTGATGTTCGGATGGAACCACACCGAAGGACCTGAGTTCACTTTCAGTGGTTCCTTTTTTATCTGTTACACTAACGATGTAGCGCCATTCTCCTGTCTCATCTGCTGAGAATCTTATGCGAAAGCCTCCCCGGAATGCCTGGGTATAGAATCCGGGGACTTCCCATTTTTTTCCTGAAGGGGAGATAAATGTTGCCATTAAATTAAGCTGATCCGGATCAAATGGATTTTCAAAATCGGCATCTATCCTCAGGCTGATTTCCAGTTTCTCGTATAGTCCCACCTGACCATCCCGCTGAAATATCCTGACAATGGCTGGTTGTCCGAGTATGCCGGCTGAATAGGCGAAAAGGAAAAATAAAATTAAAATGCTCAGTTTATTCATGAATTTTATTTTAAAAGCAGAAGCGATTTGTATTCTACATGCCCCGTCCCCGTGAATGGAAATAAGGTCCGGGGTCTCCTTGTCATCCTCAATGATTAATTCCCTGCTTCTAACGATCAAGTTAAAAAATATTCGAAAGATAGAAAAGAAGTATCACAAAAGAATTACAGAAGTGTCATAGATCTTTTATATTCGCGTTATATCCCTGTGATACTTTATGCAGATATTTGCAAAGACAATCAACAAAAGGACACAGATATGCGTTATATATTATCAAAAGCGACCGGTATTTTAATGCTGGTATTAATAAGTCAGTCTAATATGGCCCAGTTATATAATAGTCTAACAAAAGAAGAAGCCAGGGTAATTGAATACAAGGGCACCGAACGAGCCTTTATCGGCGAGTACACAGACAATAAGTCAGCAGGAACCTACATCTGTAAAAAGTGTAATGCCTCCCTTTACCATTCCGGTGATAAGTTTGAATCTCATTGCGGATGGCCATCCTTTGATGATGAAATTGAGGATGCAGTTATCCGTGTTCCTGATGCGGACGGCAGTCGTACTGAAATTGTATGTGCAAATTGCGAGGGTCATCTGGGACATGTTTTTTTGAATGAAGGATATACTGCGAAGAATACCCGGCATTGCGTAAATTCGATATCCATGTTGTTCATCCCCGAGGGAGATCCTCTACCTCTGAAGATCGAGAGCTATGACAGGACTGAAACGGCCTATTTTGCTTCTGGTTGTTTCTGGGGAACGGAATATCATCTCCAACAGATCCCCGGCGTCCTCTCAACAACTGTTGGCTATACCGGCGGGACGGTTAAAAACCCCGGCTACAAAGAGGTCAGCACCGGCCGTACAGGTCATGCCGAGACGGTAAAAGTCGTATTTGACCCCTCGAAAGTCACCTACCGTACGATCGCTAAAATGTATTTCGAGACACATGATCCAACCCAGGTAGATCGCCAGGGACCGGATATCGGGACGCAATACCGGTCAGAGATCTTCTATATGAATAAAAACCAGCGTAAAGTTGCTGAAGAGCTTGTCGGGATATTGGAAAGCAAGGGATTGGATGTGGCAACCGGGATCACCCCGGCATCCGAATTTTATGAAGCTGAAAACTATCACCAGGATTATTATAAGCACAATGGGAGCACTCCTTACTGCCATATTTATACCCGCCGGTTTTAATCCCTGAAGTATCGGATTCAATCTATTATGAGTATTTCATCTATCTTTTGAAGCCGATTTTATTACGATTCTCTTGAACTGTCTTAATCTGTTTTTCTCTTTCAAGTTCTTTTATATATTCAAAGATCAGTAGGATATTATTGTCATGCTCGGCTACTTTTTGTTGCATATGCTCTAGCTGTAATATTATATCCTTGTGGTTCATCAACAACTCACGCATCTTAATAAAAATCCGAATAATCTGGATGTTAACTTTTATTGCTCGATCATAATTTAAAACACTGGAAAGCATTAAAATTCCATGTTCAGAAAAAGCCAGAGGAGGTTTTCTTCTTCCTCCCCAACTTGAAGTCGCAAATTGCGACTTCAAGTCTATGAATTCCTCTTTATTCAATTGGAACATAAAGTCATCAGGGAATCTGCTGATATTTCGTTTAACCTGCTCATTCAGTCTTTTTGTTTCTACATCATAGAGTACTGCAAGATCTTGATCCAACATAACCTTCATACCTCTTATCATGTAAATCTTCTGCATTACTACCTCATCGGGGATACTTATCTTAGAGTTTTTACTCATAGTTGATTATCATAAGTCTTTACAAAACCAATGGAAGCTTACACCTTAGTCAATACTATTTCTATATGATAAAAAATCAGTATTATCATATATACGTGCATTCATTAGTGAAGGCTACCATATAGAACACGGTGAATTTGCCTTCTGATTTTTTTGTTAATTTTATTCTGTTTTCAAACATCTTAAACAGAAAAATCATGGCAGTCCCCAAGTCCGCAAGTGCATTACGCATAGCTATTATTATTCTATTCTCCCTGATGTTCACCACAGGTGTGGATGCCCAGGGGTCCATCACAAACCCTGAAGATTTTTTCGGGTTCCGGATGGGTACAGACAGGAAGCTGGCCCGCTGGGACAAGATCGTAGATTATTTTTACCTGCTGGAAGCGGAATCTGACCGGCTGAAAGTTTTCGATATGGGACCCTCCTCGGAAGGTCATCCTTTTTTGATCCTGCTCATCACTTCCCCTGAAAATTTGTCCAGGCTGGACCAGTTGCAGGAGTTTAATAAAAAGATCAGTGATCCCAGGGGACTTCCCGCTGAGGAAATTCAGAGGTGCATCAGTGAGGGCAAGGCAGTAGTATTCCAGTCCATGAGCCTTCATGCCTCCGAAGTAGGTGGTACACAGATGACACCTGAGCTCAGCTATGACCTGCTCAGCCGTGATGATGCAGATACAAAGCGTATACTCGAGAATGTCCTGTTCTTTATGATCCCCAGCTTTAACCCGGATGGACAGGTCATGATCACGGACTGGTACAGGGAAACAGTCGGGACCCAATACGAGGGTTTGTGGATGCCCTGGTTATATCATAAGTACTGCGGACATGACAATAACCGTGATGGGGATTA
Organism: Bacteroidales bacterium; assembly: GCA_036480555.1. Taxonomy (GTDB): domain Bacteria; phylum Bacteroidota; class Bacteroidia; order Bacteroidales; family SM23-62; genus SM23-62. Next base: position 3,807 of record JAZGGT010000738.1, read on the forward strand.
CCATAACCTTCCGGAATCGAAATATGCAGCCAGGGCTATGTTTGTTGACTGGATACCCCAGGCCTATATCGATCACCATCATATGGGAAGCTACGGGGCCCGATTCTATGTCCCGCCGTACTGTGATCCCATACGTCCTTTTGCGGATCCCCTGGTATGGAGGGAGATCAGCTGGTACGGGTCCCACATCGCCTATAAACTGGAAGAAGAAGGTTTTCAGGGAGTCCTGAATGCAGCCCAGTTTGCCGGGTGGGGACATTTCGGCTGGCATTGGATCACTCCTTTTCATAATATTGCGGGCATGCTGACCGAGTCGGCCAGCACCAACCTGGCGAGTCCCGTATACGTGCACCCAGAGCAGCTCAAAGCAGGCAGCCGGATGTTCCCGGAATACGAGGCCCAATCTACCTTCCCCAATCCCTGGCCGGGGGGATGGTGGCGCCTGAGAAACATCGTTGAACAGAAGAAATCCGCTGCCTGGTCCCTTCTCGACATGGCGGCAAGGAACCGGGAAACCATACTCAGGACCGCTTACCTGAAAGCCAGGAACCAGACCCAAAGGGGACTGGAAGGCGATGTCAAAGCGATTGTCATTCCGGCAGAACAGCATGATTACCTGACATCGGTCAAGATGATCAATACCTTGCTCCGATCAGGCATCGAGATCCAGAAGGCCGAAAGTGATTTTCAAGTGGAAGGCATGCATTATCCAGAAGGGTCCTGGGTCATATCCCTTGCCCAGCCTAAAATGGGACTGATACGCAACCTGCTGACAGAAACCCACTATATGGATAATGCTTGGACCCGCCATGAAGATGGGAACCCAATTCGTCCTTACGACCTTGCCACGCATACCATGTTCGAATTCATGGGGGTAAGGGCAGATGCTGTTAAAGTTGGGGTGGAAGGAGAACTCAGTATCCTGGAAGGCCCGGAGAAGATGGATGGAAAGATTGCTGCTGGTTCTTCAGCTTCTGCTGACGCTCCCGCGGGATACATTATCGATGGCCGGCAGAATGCTGCATTCCGGGCGGTTAATATGCTGGTTGACAGAGGGATGGAACTGAAAAGGCTGGATCTTCCGGTTTCCGGGAACAGGGCAGGGGATTTCATCCTGGAAGAAGTCCCCGGGGAGGTGCTGGCGGAGATCGCTGCGGAAACCGGGGTGGATCTCAGGGCATTGGATAAGATCCCTGATGAAGGTATACACAGGGTCAGTCGTGGTCGCCTTGGTTTGTTCCAGCGTTATTACGGGGGCAATATGGATGAGGGGTGGACCCGGCTCTGCCTGGAAAATTTCTCCTTTCCCTATGCTACCCTGATGAGTGAAGAGATCAAAGCGGGAGACCTGAACAAAAAGTACGATGTCATTATTATCCCCCAGGATTCGCAGGAGGCCATAACCGGAATATTTCCGGAAGACAGCTGGTATAAGCCCGAAGAATACCCGGAAAAATACAGGAGCGGTATTGGTAAAGAAGGGATAAAAAACCTTAAAGAATTCGTAAAAAATGGCGGCACACTGGTTGCCCTTGGCAATACCTACGATTTTGCCGTTAGTGAATTTGACCTGGAGGTCCGGGATGTTGCCAGGGGATTAAACAGCAGGGAATTTTTCTGCCCGGGTTCAACCATCAGGGTGGATATTGATAATACCCATCCGCTGGCCTATGGGATGCCTGAGGATGGATTGGTACTGTTCCGGTCGAGTCCGGCTTTCGAGATCATCCCCGGCCGCCATAACGAGGCCTATGAAACAGTTGTCAGGTACAAGACTGAGAATTTGCTGAAAAGCGGCTGGCTGGACGGGGAAGAAAAGATCGCCAAAAGATCTGCCATGATCACCACGGATTACGGCCAGGGCAGGATTGTGCTGATTGGTTTCCGGACCCAGCACCGTAACCAGACAGATGGTACATTTAAATTACTTTTCAACAGCATCATTGAATAGGATTTCTTATGAAAGCTGTCTTGCCTTATAAGTGGTTCATTATTTCATGTTTCCTTTTAGTTCCAGCTGATCTGTATACGCAGAAGGACTCCTCATTTTTCAGCCAGGCTTTTAATACTGAACGATGGTACCGCATTTATTTACCCTCAGATTATGATGTCAATGACTCGAAGCGATATCCCGTGATCTATTATTTTCATGGCTGGGGGGGCAGGTACAAATGGGATAATTACCAGCTGGAGGATGATCCCGGGTATCCGGGGAACGGACGCAGGGAACCCCCTTTTGTAATGGAATGGAGAAATTATTCGCAGTCCAACGACATAATCATCGTAACATGGGATGGATACGAGCCAAACCTGCACCCGGGAAAGTTTTACCGGGAGGGCATTGACTACGGCGGATGCAATCCTTACGACTTTCCGCGTGCACACGAGGATCCTATAGTTCACTGGGGATGGGATTTCAGGATTCATTTCAGGGACCTGGTAGCACATATTGACCGCAACTACCGTACCATTGCAGACCGGGATCACAGGGGAGTGACTGGATTGAGCATGGGAGGACTTACCGCCATGTATATTTCAGGGCAGAACAAGGACCTTGTTGGATCGGTAAGTGCATTTTGTCCTGCCGCTAATCTCCCCAGGTACGGACCAATGGGCCATCTTTCGGTCTTCCCTGTAAATGAAATGTACCGTTCCCTGAAAGGGCTTCCCATGCGTCTTACTGCTACCAACGGGGACTGGCTGCTTGCCAATGACCTGCGAATGAAGCGCATCTTTGAAGGATCGGGGTTCGAACCCTTTGAATTCCACATGGCCGATTTCCCCGACCATTGGTCCGCCGACACAGATTTGCAACTCGATTACCACATGGACCAATTCGGGAAAGGGTATGAGAGACCGGTGGACTGGAACCATATCTGTCCGTCGTTCAAAACATTTGGCCAGTGGGGGTATGAATTCAGGGTAGAGCGTTCCATTCCTGCATTGACCATCCTCGAGAATGTATCCAGCAACCATATGAAGGTAATGTCACGGGAGTTCATACCGGACGGCCCGGTTGTTCTGGACGAGACCATCCATGTTACAACTGACTCATTATACACTTCTTTATCCACTTATGGATTGCTTATTTACAACCTGTCAGAAGATGAATTCAGCACAAAAAAACTTAATGCATCCCCGGAAGGCAGGTTAACATTCAGCCTCTCAGGTGGAGGGAATATTGTGGGGATACATGGTGAAGACAGGGGACCGGCACCTGACTTAAGGGTGGTTGATATCCTGAACAGGGATTATATTTACTTTGATACTGGCAGGGATCATTTCCTCGACTTCAGGCTGGTTAATATTGGAAACAGTGATGCCCGGCAGATTATTGTCAGGGCTTTCAGCAGCCATCCCCATATCAACATTACCGTGGACGAGATCAAAATCCCCGGACTGGAATCGGGTGAGTCGGTCCTCATGGCTCAGGCATTCAAATTCAGCTTCGACGGGTATGAAAAAGATAACCTGGCAGGCAACATCCGTCTTGAAATTAATATCGATGGGGTTATTACAGATACTCAAAAGATCGTATTCATGGCCACACCTGGATCGCCTTACGCAGATGATGACGCAGTGATCGTACTGGATGGCCGGACAGTCAGCAAAGTACGGGTATTCAGCCAGAAAAATAATGAGGTTGAGAAGATAGACCTTTCAGGAGGTTACGGTAATGGTAACGGGATACCGGAGAGGGGAGAGGAAGTGCTCGTGTATATCCGGCTTGACCAGGGACTTGCCCCCAGGGATAAAAACACCTTTCATAAGACCCACCTGGTGGGTGAGGGTAATGACCCGCATGTAAGTGTAAACCGCTTGAAATATGAAATCAAAACTGGCCAGGCTTCCGCCACCAGCGTTCTTTCATATGTGTCTATTTCAGATGATATGCCTTCTGGACATGAACCTGACCTATGGTTCAGGGTCGAAAGCCTTTACAATGACCGTGAAAAAGAGGTGGCCAGAAGGCCTACCTATGAATTTCACTACGATTACAGGAGGGTGAAATTTTAAAATCATTGATAGGTGCTTTTAACTTTATCCAGGAAAAGGATCTCTGCATAAAATTGCCAGTCGAACGATATAGACTGGTTTGCCAGATGTATGTGGTGGTCCTGGTCTAGTATATAACCACCAGGCTTTGTCAGTATCCTGATTTGCCCGTAAACCTGTTCAAACTTCTGCCTCAGGGAGCTGAATTCTCCGTCTAAATTCCTCAGCTTATCAAGGGCAGCCATTTCTTCCTGCTCGTTCTGTGAAGCATCAAGGGCTTTTACTGCCAGTAAGGCTTTTGAGGTAAACGTGGCCAGTTCATTTACCTGCTCATAAACGGCTAGGGTATAGATGGTCCTGCCGGCCATAGATTTCATTTCATTGATCCTTGCAGCAATACTTTCATAGTTATCCATGGCAACAGCTGCCTTCTCCAAACGTTCTGCGTATTGGATGCTCCATTCCCCTTTATTGTCCAGGTAGGGGAGATCGATGACCGCTTCATTTATTGGGTCCTTAAGCTTGGTCAAACGATTGCGCAGTTTTCTCTTGAGCAATCCATCCCGCCAGAATATTACCGGCATTTCCAGGTCGTCTGCAAAAGCATATTCAGGATCTGCAAGCGCATATGAAAACTCCCTGTGGCGGTAGGCTGATTTTAACTCCTCCTTGCTTCTCTTCTCCCCGGTCCATGTATATTCCGCAAAGAAAACAATTCCCCGATTGTACAATTCGAAATGCGGGGAATCATCATCCCACAAGGTCAGTAAGAGTCCATCAAGTCCTTTTTCAATAGAAGTCAATGCAAAGGATCTGATATTATCCATATTGCTTTCCAGTTGTGGCATCAACACCCACCTTGTTTGTCCTGCAGTAGCACCCATCACCTGCATCCCGTTCTCCAGGAACCAATCCATGGCCTTGAGGTTTCCTTCCGACTGGGGAACGAAATAATTCCAGCGCATATAGATGCAGTTCTTAGGGAACTGGTCAAGGAAGGCCAGCAGTTTGCCTTCATTCTTATCCCAGGCCTCGTTGACTTCATCTTTGGTAAGATCAGGGTTGAACATAGTACGGTAGACCCCGGCATACTTTATCGGCATGTCATCCCAGAATATGGGTGTCCTACCATGTTCTGCTGCAAACGCACATACCTTGTTTAGCCAGGTCAACTGCAGCTCAAGTTCTGTCTTTCCGCTGCCCCGGCCTGTCGTATGCACCTCGTCTCCCCCTATATGCAAATACCTGCCATATGGGGTAGCCTCCATGGCATCCAGGTAGAGGTCAGACTGAAGCTCATAGGTGGCCGGATCAAGCGGGTTGAATGCCCAGTCGCTTTTCGGGTCATCTCTCAGATATTTGTATTTATCATGCTTGAGGATGAAGGAAGCGTGTCCCAGTCCCTGTATCAGGGGACTTATCTCAATGTTCCTTGCCATGGCATATTCACTGAGTTCTTTCCATTCATTAATACTCAATGCATCCTCCGATCCAATCCCGGGTCTGCGTTTATAAGCAAGTTTATCTTCCATTTCAACAATGATGGCATTCACCTTATAACTGGCCAGCTTATCCAGCAATTGGAAGTAATATTCAGTTTTCTCCAAATGGTGCTTTACATCAAGATGAATGGCCCGGTAAGACAACAGAGGATAATCCTCTATGCTGCATACAGGTAGGGCCACATTCTGCTCCCTGGCATCTTCCAGAAGCTGATTCAGGGTCATGAAGGCATATAGCAGTCCCGCTTTATCTTTCCCCGTAATGCTTAC
>JAZGGT010000739.1:0-12859 GCA_036480555.1 Bacteroidales bacterium
TTTTGCTTGGATCTCAGGATACACAATGCTTGTAATCACAAGCGCTATTAATAAAAATATTTTTTTCATGACAATAAATTAAAGTGTTAAGGCAAAATACTCCGTTTGCAGAGAATTTGCAGCCTGGATGAGCGTAGTTATTTCAGATTTTAGTCTTTTTTCGGTGGCCAGATAATGAAGCCATGATCCCTGCTTAACCACGGTATCGAAAGCAGATCAAATTCAAAGTTCTTTTCAGTAAGTTTTCTATATTCCTCAGTTTCCAAAAATGGAATTTGAGTAAGATCAAAAGGATGATCAAATGATTCAAGATGTGCTTCCAGAGCAGCCGTAAGGACCTTCAATTCTTCAGAGTTCCGCATTTGGCTATATAAATTTTCTTGCTCATAAGGATCATCTTTTAGATTATAAACCTGATCCTGATCAAAATAACAAGGGAAGCCATTAATTGCAATGGCTGAATGAGCCTGGGGCCAGGCCTTTACATAACTGGGTACATAATCAATTTCACCTGACTCCATTTTTTTGATTAGAATTTCAGGATATCTAAGTGCGATGTATTTATAGGTACCATCGCTTACCGAGCGGGTATAACCATTTTCAGCAAAAATGAAATCTCTCGTTGCCTGGTCGGGATCTGAAATAATGGACAGCATACTCACCCCATCCAGAATATGATCACTGGGTAATCCAATTCCAGCAGCCTCAAGAATTGTAGGATAAATGTCGGTATTCTGAACAAGTGCATTGCTGACACTACCCGATGTTCGACCGGGCCAGTATATGATCATTGGAACATGAATTCCCTTCTCGAATGATGTTGCTTTTCCCGGCTCAATATTGTGGTCTGCCATATAAATAATAACAGTATTTTCTGCAAGACCTGATTCACTTAGTTTTTCGCAGATGAGTCCTACCACGTGATCGGTTTGTGCCACTCCCGCATACCGGTGCCGGGTATTTGGATCAACCTGAGATAATTGCTCTTGCAATGCCGGGATATCGATCTTCAATCCGAGCAGAGTTGTGTCGCGACCTCCCGGAGTAAAAGAAACATCCTCTAAAAGGTCTGCAACATGATTTGGTCCATGAACCGCAGTTGGGGCAAAATAGAGGAAGAAAGGCTTGTCGCTCTCCCTCTGTTTCTCAATAAATGATAGTGCACCTTTCACCATCCAGGGAAAGTTATGGAACCTCAGAGCATTGAGTCGATGACCATCATAGTTTCCCCAAACCACACTTGTTGCTTCATCAAATCCACCAAGACTCTCTACTAACCCCTGATAAACAGATTGTTGCTTAATGAGCTTGGCCTCGGTGTCCGGATTGTCCAAAGTTTCATCCGGCTGAAATTCCGGCAACACTGTTCTTTCTGGTACTCTGCCAATATGCCATTTCCCAGCCATACCAGTTACGAATCCATTTTCGCTCAGAATCCTGGGAAGCGTTTTCTTTTCAGCCGTGATCCATGTGTTCCAGGCAATATTATAGGGTTGGTTGGCGGGATTCTCTTTAGCAAAGGAAGGGGCGCTGCAGCGGCCTGGAAACTGTCCGGTTAAAATTGAATACCTGCTTGGTGTGCACATAGAAGCAGGGGTATATGCATTTGAAAAGAGGATACCCTCTGAGGCTAACCTGTCGATATTAGGTGTTGGTATTTCTCCTCCATAGCAACCCAGATCGCTGAACTGCATCTCATCGGTAAAGATTACAATGAAATTAGGTATTTCACTAATCTCTTTTTTTCCTGCATCCGGGCCGCATGAGGTCAATGTAAATACTATTACGGCAGTTACTAAAAGAGCTGCTCTATTCCAAAATTCGTGATTCAGGTATATCATGATTGTTATTTAGGTTATGCGTTTCCCGGTACAAGTATACAATTTTACGCAAATATCGGTGTAAACCCGCCCGATGGCAAAATTATTACCTTTGATTGGAGTAGCCGCCACGCTGATCATAATTTACCATGGACCTTCCATGATGATGCTCGAAGATCAAAGCAGGTTTGATTTTGAGAAAACAGTTTCCGGCCTGGAAGATCTCGCTAAAGTTCGTGGCTGGTCTGTTATCACTGAATAAAACCTTAAGAATTGGGACGAAAAAAGCTGCCACTGATTGAGAAAATTGAGATCACGGATATTGGTGCACGCGGTAAAGCCATCGCCCGTATCGATAACTTTGTGACCTTTGTGTCGAACGGACTGCCTGGGGATGTTGTGGACCTGCAGATCACCCGCAGGAAAAAATCACACCAGGAAGGGAAGGTGGTCAGATTTCATAAGTACTCAACGCAGAGAACGGAGCCATTCTGCCAGCATTTCGGACAATGCGGCGGGTGCCGCTGGCAGGATCTGAAGTATACTGACCAGTTGCATTACAAAAAACAGGAGGTCACCGATAATCTGAAACGGATAGGCCAGATGGAACTACCACAGGTGAATCCCATAAGGGCATCGGCCAATGAAAAATATTACCGTAATAAACTGGAATTTACCTTTTCCAACAGGCGCTGGCTTTCGGTGGAAGAAATCAACTCGGGTGATGATTTTACCGACAGGAACGGGCTGGGATTTCATGTTCCAGGCATGTTTGACAAAGTGATTGACCTTGAGGAATGTCACTTACAACCTGAATTTTCCAATTTAATCCGACAGGAGATCAGGGATTATTCGAGAGATCATGGACTGACTTTCTATGATCTGAGGAATGGTGGTGGCTTGCTGAGAACACTGATCATCCGTAATACCCTGAAGGGAGAATGGATGGTCCTGGTGGTTTTTTTCGAGGATGATGAGCTGCAAAGAAGCTTGCTGCTGGAACATCTTCATGTAAAATTCCCGGAAATAAGTTCGCTGATGTATTGCATCAACCGGAAAGCCAACGACTCCATTTTTGACCAGGAGATCCTTCTCCATGCAGGCCGGGACCATATCATGGAACAGATGGAGGACCTGCAATTCAAGATCGGTCCCAAATCATTCTTCCAGACAAATTCTGTCCAGGCACTCGAGCTTTACAGGAAGGTCAGGGAGCTCGCGGGACTGACTGGAGGGGAAGTGGTTTATGATCTTTATTCGGGGACCGGCACGATAGGGTTGTTTCTTGCAAGGCAGGCAGCGAAAGTGGTCGGCATTGAATTCATTGATGAAGCCATCCAGGATGCCAGGGTAAATGCGGGACTGAACGGCATTGGCAATGCAGAGTTTTTCAGCGGGGATATCAAAGATATACTGACAGGGGAATTTGTACAGAAGCAAGGCAGGCCTGATGTGCTGATCACAGATCCTCCCAGGGCCGGTATGCACAAGGATGTCGTGGATGTTATATTGTCGGTGTCGCCGGACAGGATCGTTTATGTCAGCTGTAATCCCTCCACACAAGCCCGCGACCTGCAATTACTGAGCGAAAAATACAAGGTCCTGGAGATCCAGCCATTCGACATGTTCCCACAGACCTACCATGTCGAGAACATTGTATTGATGGAGAAAATGTAGCTGTTATTTCGGCAATTTGACACCGGGCCATTCTTTGCCAAAGTCCACCCAGTACTTTTTTATGGTCCTTTTTATCTCGGGACTCAAAATAAGGATCCCGATCAGGTTGGGGATTGTCATTATGGTAATGGTGATATAGGATACAGCCCAGACAATGGTAGTGTCCGTAAAGGCGGCAAAAAAGAATCCCACCACATAGATCAGACGGTAATAGATCACATACCTGCTGCCGAATAGATAGGTGACTGCCCGGCCACCGTAATAGGACCATGATATGGCTGTCGAGAAGGCGAAAAGCAAGAGCCCTATGGATACGATGTACTTTCCTCCTCCACCCATGACACTGCGGGTGAATGCTTCGGTCGTCAGCGGCGCGCTGTGCATGAGTGATTTCCCATGCACCGTGTATTCACCAAGCTCATCCTGAAGTCTCCCTCTCTTGATCAGTACATTCCCGGAATACAATTCCCCATTCTTATAGATACGGACATCCTCGGCAATGGATCGTGCATTAAAAAGAGTCACCTCAGCTGCAACAGCACCGTTTTCAATCCTGATCGAACCGCTGTGTAATATACCTTCATCCCCATTCTGGAGATAATCAACCAGCTGCAATTTATGTTCAGGATTGGAATCATCATAGGTGCCTTCCAGGAATACCATATCTGTTTTCTGGAACTGGTTGTCAATTTTCTCATTCCAGACACCGGTAGACAATAAAACAAGTCCCGTGAGAGAACAGATAATTATGGTATCGATGAAAGGCTCGAGAATGGCTACCAGTCCCTCGCTCACCGGCTCATGCGCTCTCGCAGCCGAGTGCGCGATAGGCGCGGAACCCTGTCCAGCTTCATTGGAAAACAATCCCCTGTTCACCCCACGGTTAACGGCAAAGGCAAAACTTGCCCCAAGGAATCCGCCCACGGCAGCCGTGCCCGTAAAAGCATCACTGAAAATGGAAATCAATGATGGAATGATATTTTCATAGTTAGTACCGATCACGAGCAAGGCACCCACTAAATAAATGATGGCCATGGCCGGTACCAACCTGGAAGTTACCTTGGCAATACGCTTTATTCCACCTATGATTACCAGTCCCAGGAGAACTGCCAGGGTTGCCCCTGTGAACATTTCATTGATGCCGAATGTCCGGAACATGGAGGTGGAGATACTGTTGATCTGGGGAAGGCTGCCTGTACCGAATGACGAAAGTATGGTGGCAACGGCAAAGAAAGCACCCAGCCAGGTCCCAATCCGGATGATCTTCCCGCTCCGGGTCTTGATATTAAGGCGTTTCTTCATATAATACATGGGTCCACCGGAAATGCTGCCATCCGGGAGGATATCCCGGTATTTATGCGAGATGGTGACCTCCACAAACTTGGTGGTCATACCGAACATGGCAGTAACCAGCATCCAGAACAAAGCTGCCGGTCCACCGAGATGAATCGCCAGGGCAACCCCGGCGATATTACCGGTACCGACTGTTCCGGAAAGGGCAGTTGCCAATGCCTGGAAATGAGAAGCATCCCCAACATCATCTTTTTTGTCGAATTTTCCCTTGACTACCCTGACGGCATGACGGAAGTAACGGAATTGAGGAAATTTCAGGTATATGGTAAAAAAGATCCCGGTTCCAAGCAGCAATACAATAAACCAGGGGTGACCTCCGATGAAACTATCAAGTTTGACAAGAAAATCATGAATTCTTTCCATGAAACAGGAGATTTGGGGATTTTCAAAGTCATCAAATGTAACAAAAATTAAGAAATCTCTGACGGAGTCCGTGCGGTGAGCACCCGCACCTCCCCTATGCTTGTGGATATGGAAAAAATGACTATTTTTCAGCCGCTTACCAAATCAAGCCACACCAGCAATGCTATGGCTTTTTTATGTCAGTAGAAATTCATGAGGCCCTGAGCAGGAAACAAAAGAGGCTGTTCATTCACCTTCCTGCAAGGATACATAAAGGTCATTCCAACTGGGTCCCCCCCATTTACATGGATGAAAGGACCTATTTTAATCCCCGAAAGAACAAATCCTTCCAATATGCTGATACCATCCTGCTCCTGGCCTATAAGGATGCACGCCCGGCAGGCAGGATCATGGGGATCATCAATAAACGGTACAATGAATCTCGCGGGGAATCCCACGCCAGGTTCAGTTTCCTCGAATGCTGGGATGATCCCGAAGTAGCCACAGCCCTGCTCAAGGCTGTTGAAGAATGGGCAGGAAAGAAAGGCATGGAAAAACTGGTTGGTCCCCTGGGATTCTCAGATAAAGATCCGCAGGGACTCCTTGTTGAAGGCTTTGACGAACCCAATGTCATCGCTACTACATGCAATTTCCCCTACCTCCCGGCATTCGTCGAGAAAAACGGGTTCGGAAAGGAAGTTGATCTGGTGGTCTATAAACTGGACATCCCGGAGAAGGTACCCGATATTTACCAGCGCATCCACGACCGGGTTCTCAGCAGGAACAACCTGGTAATCAGGGAATTTAAGAACAAAAAAGAATTAAAGCCAGCCATACGCCCCGTGCTGAGCCTGATGAACGAAACCTTCCAGGATATCTATGGATACGATAAAATGACTGGAAAGGAGATGGATGATTTTGCCTCCAGATACCTGCCCATGCTGGATCCGGCTTTTATCAAGGTGGTGGAAAATGACCGCCGGGAGCCGGTTGCCTTTCTTATTGGTATGCCTGATCTCAGCGACGGTATACGCAAATCCAGGGGCTATTTGTTACCCATAGGGATATTTTATATTCTGCGCGCCGGAAAGAAAACAAAACAATTGAACCTGTTGCTGGGCGGGATCAGGGAAGATCACCGGAACCATGGACTGGATGCCGTGATGGGAACCCGGTTGATTAAGTCGGCACGGAAAGCGGGACTCGAATACGTAGACAGTCACCTGGAACTGGAGACCAACAAGAAAGTCCGGGCCGAAATGGAACGCATGGGTGGGAAAGTTTACAAGCGGTACCGCATATTTCAGAAACCCATACGGATATAATCTACCATCAGGGGAATATCCAGTTCCTTGATGCCATGCCTGTCCAGGTGAATGCTGTCCTCTTCCATCACACTACTGAACCATTCAATATCCCTGGAGCCTTTCTCCAGGCTTTTCCGATAATTCTCTATCGCCCCCTTGCGGTTCCCCTGGCACCACAGAACATGTCCCAGGTTCATATAATCATTCTTGTTACCTTCCTTTTCAATCACTTTCAGGAAATATTTTTCAGCCTGGTCAAACTTGCCCAATACAAATGAACACCATGCAATGGGACGGTGGATCTTGTGATTTTCAGGGGCCTTATATTCAACCTTGAAATAGTATTTCAACGCTTCTTCAAATTCCTCCTTGTCCATCATGGTATGTCCCAGAAAAGTCTGGATAAACAGGTTATCCGGTTCGAGTTTTTCCGCGGTATAATAATATTCCAGTGCCGTATTAAAGTCCCCGGTCTTCCGCGAACAATAAGCGATCTTCTTTACCACCCAGGACTTGCTGCGGTCAAACAGTTCGGCTTTATGATAGAATTCCAGCGCTTTGTTATAATCCCCGATCTTCTGGTAGGAGAAAGCCGTTTTTTCATACAATTCGGCATTTTCCTCCGTGCAGCATAAATTCTCAAAGATCCTGATGGCACGCTCGAATTGATTCTTTTCAAAATAGAATTCCCCGATATTCCTCAGGATCTTACTGTCACGTATCAGTGCATTGAACAGGTTCGAATTTTCAAAATCAAATTCTATCTCAAATACATCATCAAATTCATTTTTCAGGGGATGCAGTTTAAAGAAGCGATACAGGTCCTGCAGGTACTGTGTATAAATTGCCTTATCCTTAACGGTGTCATCGATCAGTTCATCACTGTCTGCCATTTCATTCATGGCTCTCAGCTCCATATTGAATAATTCCATCATCATTGATTTCTGCATGGTAGGCATATGCCTTACGTTCAGGCAGAAAGAGTACTTATCAGAATTGCATAAAAAGGAAGAACGTTCGAGTCCCTCTGTAAACATCTCCACATCAAAATCACTCTCCTGGTCGGATAATCCCTCCCCTACCTCCTTGTTCTCACTGTGGAAAGGAAGGAACCAGTTACTCATTTCGTCAAAAAAAGGAAACCTCTTCAGCATGGCAAATGCACTCAGGAAAACATCCGACCCCTCCATCTGCATTGCGGAGAATTCTTCGATCTTGTGGTACAGGTCGGGGGTATCCTTAAAAACCGTTTCCCACTCCGGGTTCTCATCGTCTATGTTTTTGGAAGAGAGAATGTCTTCCAGGTCGAGCTTCTCTTCGAGGGTGGATTTCATTTTCATCATTTCCGGCAGGATCTCTTCCCTGATCTTTTTCGTGATTTTCTCAGTCTCCAGGGCTTTCAGAAACTGGATCACGATCGCCTCAATGTTTTTTTCGAGCTTATGGTTATCCCTCGCCGCTTCCAGCCGGTTCGTGATCTCCGGGTAATAGTTCAACCGGTAATCATGGAAATAGAGTCCCAGGAACAACCCGATGAGCGCACGCTGCCAGACCTGGTTCTCCCCTTCCTCAAAAAAATCAAATAAAAGATTGACCTTTTGAATATCGAAATGGCGTACCAGGGAAAGGGTCAGTGAACTGACCAGGACTGACTTGTCATACCAGGGGATGAGTTTCGACTTACAGATCTTTCCCGCCATGCTGATCTCAGCCTCCCTGAACTTATCAGTCAGCCAGATCATCCTGAAGATGCTTAGAAGGCTTTTCTGATAATCAAGCAGTTGGTCATCTTCGCTTTTATCTTCCTTGCTTTGCTCTTCTTCCGAGAGGATGTATTCAATTTCTTTCCTGAAGGCAAGGTTTTCGGCCAGGTCCGAGGATGCACTGGACAAACGGTTCTGTTCTACTTCCTGCTTCAGCTGATAATATGAGATCAGCCTTTCTTTCATCAGGATGTCCTCACGAATGTCATCATTAAGCTCCAGGACAGACTTCATCAACCTGTTAAATACCTGTTCCTTTTCGGGATCATCCCCCAGCTCGAAGGAATAGGTAAGCATGTTCCGGTAAGTATCCCTGTGTTTCTCCAGCTGTATACCCAGGTCCCTTTTTGTACACAATACCGCCATGCTGCCCATGGCATCCATGGCCTCATTGATCCGCTGGTCCTCAACGAACTGTATAACCTGCTGGTATTTATCTGTTAGTTCAGCAAATGTCATTTTCTCTGAAATTATTGCACTTCCGGGAGAGGTACCCTCAAAAACTGACCCAATATCCTAAAGCACAATTTACAGACATTTTGTCACTTGATACAAAAAAAAAAGCCGGCTGGTGTTTTATTTCCGGCCGGCCATATTGAAAGGTATTAATATCCCATGTTTACTGGAGCAGCAGATTGTCTATCTGGTCGCGAAACATCTGCTTGGTCTCTTCTGGTGTCCTGGCTATGCCTGAGGCCATGGTGGGTTTTCCTTCCATGGGACAGTAAAGGAAAGCCGGTATGCTCTGTATGCCGAAAACCTGGGCCAGTTCCTGTTCTTTCTGTGTATCGATCTTATATATGTTGATCTTGCCCGAGTATTCCTTTGCCAGTTCTTCAAGTATGGGAGAAGAAGTCCGGCAGGGGGCACACCAGTCGGCATAAAAATCTATCAGACAGGGTTTCTCACCCAGGTACTTCCATTCCTGCGGGTTCTCTTCATAATTCATGACCTTGGCGAGGAAGTCTGCCTTGGTAAGCATGATGGTTCCATGTGCATCATTCTTAACTTCCTTTTTATCGGCAACTGCTACTATCTCAGCTGATCCCTCATCTGATCCACTAACTGTTTGTCCACATGAAATCATCCCTGTCAGGACAGGTACTGCCATTAAAAATAATATTCCTTTTTTAATCATTTTCTGTTATTTTATTTGTATTGTTTTTCTTCCAGGCCGGTGCAGCAAGCAGGCCGACCAGGCCTCCCATCAATGTACTGCTGGTCCAATTGGATGTAAGGGGACAGGTCCCTGTACTGCACCCGACGAATCTCCAGTATGCGTAACCAACTCCCGCCCCGATTACGGCGAACAATGCAGTTTTCCAATACCGGTTTATAAGATTGCTCATGCTATGCGATTTTGATTTACAAATGTACTATCAAATAATGTTCCATGCATCTAAATAGGTGCAAATTAACAGATATTTGACAGTGTGACAGAAATTAATAATTCCCAAACTCATGCCCTTCTGAAGGTGAAATTGGGTAATTTTATACCATGTTCTAAAATCTTTTTGCCATGAGAAAATCACGTATACCGCTCTATTACATGCTATTTACGATTATCCTGTTCATGCTGTTCTCCTGTTCCCGGCAATTACCGGAAAAACCAAACATTATCCTCTACCTCGCGGATGACCTTTCCTGGTGGGACCTGGGATGCAACGGGAATGAGGTGGTTCAGACACCAAATGTGGATCTTCTGGCTGCGGAAGGTATGAGTATGACTCATATGTTTACAGCTTCTACCATGTGCTCACCATCACGTTCAGCATTGTATACGGGACTTTCCCCACACAGGAATGGCTGTCACATGAATCACGGCAGGGTCAGGGAAGGCATACAGAGCCTGCCTCACTACCTGAAACCACTGGGATACCATGTGGCACTGGCCGGTAAAAGACATATCAAGCCGCCTGAAGCATTTCCATTCGATTATATCCAACACCATCCTGATAGTGTTTCTGCATATATACAGGGATTGAACGGGGAACCTTTCTGCCTGGTCTTTGCCAGCCATGATCCTCATGCGCCCCATATGGAAGGTCGTATTACTGCTGATGATGTATCGGTGCCACTCCACTGGCTGGATACCTGGGAATCACGTGACCTGCTGGCCCGTTACATGAATGATATCGAGGCAATGGATAGTGAATTCGGTGAGCTGATTGAGGTGCTGAAGGACCATGAGTTATACCAGGATGCTGTAGTCATATTTACCAGCGACCATGGATTTGAACATTTTTCAAAATGGACCTGCTATGATGCAGGACTCCGAGTACCCTGCATGATCAGGTGGAATGGGGTACTGGAGGGAGGTTCCGAGAACCATGCCATGGCCAGTTTTGTGGATTTCATGCCCACTTTTGTCGAGATGGCCGGCGGGACGGTTCAGCAGGATATCGACGGCATCTCCTTCTTCGAGGTTATAACTGATGATCTGCCGGAACACCGGGACCTGGTATTCGGAACACATACCACCCGCGGTATCATCTCTGGAAAAGCCTATCCTATCCGTTCCGTCCAGGACAGGGAGTTCAAATACATCATGAACCTGGCCTCCGACAGTATCTTCCAGAATATCAATACGCATGGCAGGACATGGAACCCTGAAGACGCTTCACCCACATGGGCCAGCTGGCTGAAATTGGCAGAAGAGGATGAATCAGTCGCCGGGAGGGTCCGGCATTACCGGCAGCGTCCGGCAGAGGAATTATATAAGCTGGCAGAGGATCCGTGGGAACTCAATAACCTGGCCGGGGACCCGCAGTATGCTACAATGAAGGAACAGTTGAAACAGGACCTGGTACAATGGATGATGGAGCAGGGAGATCTTGGTATGGACAGCGAGCTGGCCGTGCCGCTCTGGAAAAGGAATAACTAAGCTAACATTGTAAAAACTAATTCAGCTGCTCGTTCACACGGGCGGTCTCATTGATCCTGCGGTTCAGGTCGTACAGATAATCCTTCGATTTCTTATTCTTATACCTGCCCCATGCTGCCTGGGCCCAGACTTTGGCTTCTTCCAGATTCCCTTCGATCTCAAAGACAACCGCCAGGTTGTGTGCCGCCCTGCCTTTGGTTTTTCGATGTCCGTTTTCCACTGCATAAATTAAGGCCTCTTTGGCTGCAAACCAGTCATTGACCTCCATCATGCGGGCACCTTCGGCAAATACATCATCCCCTTTTGATTTGCGAAAATACTCCCTGGATACTCTGTACCAGGAAGGGGATAACCTGCGGCCGTATGCAATACCCGCCTCGTAACTGGCTTCCCTTACCGCAGCATTTTTGCTGATCAGTCCATTTATAACAGCTTCAATGGAAAACTCGCCTGTACCCCAGCTCTCCTGGTGGCTGTACTGGTACTGGTCAATGATGCTTTTTTGGGCCGGATCATACATACGGATACCGGCCTTAACAGTAGCCATCTGATTGACGCCCGGGACAATTATAAAGTCTGAATCAAATTTCTCGATGGCTACGATGGCATCCGATTGGTATTTTTCACAGAGAGCTTCAATTTCTTCCCATGAGAGTGGCTCTGGGAAAGCTGCACTGAAAGGGGAACCACCAGGATACACTTCAGTAGTCCTTTTTATGCGTACTGTCGCTGCATTCTCCAGCATGGCATGAACCCCGTCCATCAGGATCTGGGTGGCCAGTTTGTCTTCGCCAATCATTTCACCAGTTATTACACTCTCGATTACATTGGATGCATCATCTTCAACTAAAGTCCGGTCGATCATGGCCGCCACTTTTATGTGGTCCGGAACATCAATAAGGGCCGGTATGATGACATTAAAGTTCATGTTGGGTGCTGCCAGCAATAAAAATGCCATGGCAAGCAGCGGAATAAGGATCCTCGATCTTTTCATAATTTAGGGATTTAAGATTTCCCAAAAACCATTATACGGGATCCATGCTGTCAGGGTTATTTTCGACTCCCGGTAACAAGGGGACCCACCAATCCCATTAAGAATGTTAGCGGACAAACAAACATTGCTATCATGAAAAATCCTGCACCTATAATTTCAACTCCCACCGCTTCCATCACATTATGCAATATGGCAAATACAATAAAACCAATTACGGATGCCACCAGCAAGGTCACGAAGCTTTTACGTTTGTTCCAATGATGGATGAAGGCATAAATTATCGATGCAACTCCGGCGTAACATAAAAGGATCCCGGGCAAATTATCAGGAATACCTATTATAGCTGCCACTATAATTAGAACACAACCTGATAATACCAGAATTAGCATTATCAAAGATCTTCTCTTTCCTATGGGTTTAAATACTTTTCTCATTCTTAAATAAATTATGCTTGACAATTCACTATCTACAGAAATTCGGGCTGTCCCGGGAGGCATTTACCTGTCCGGGGTGTATTGACCCGTTCGGGTATCAGGTAAAAAGACGGGAGAGCATGGGGACAACAATGGCAATGGTACCCAGGATCATAAGTACGGCAATAAACAGCTTGTACCTGAACCCGTATGCGTCCAGCAGACTTTCATCATAGTACTGATCAACCTTGTTGTCTTTGTACATGCGCACCATGCCGCTCAGCAGTTTTTTCCTGGTATCCCTTC
>JAZGGT010000740.1:0-4842 GCA_036480555.1 Bacteroidales bacterium
TTGAGCCATTGCATATGTCCGTGAAGTGACTCGCTCCAGCCTGTCCTTGGACCATCACCGAGCATGGATAATATCCTCTGATACGATTTCTCAACATCATTCCTGAAAAAGAAAGCTAATTTTTCTATGCTGGGATTGGATACCAGATCCATCATCCAGCTGACACTATTGCTGACATCCTGAGGCGGATACTGCATGTCAACATCGTGTAAGTTATCCACGATCACAACCCCGCTAACCAGATCAGGCATTTTATTCGCTGTCTCAATTGCAACCGTAGCCCCCAACGAAAAACCAACGAGTACAACCTCTTTGAGTTTAAGTTTTTCAATGACAGCTGTAACATCTTCAGCAAATGCAGCCATGGTCCAATCATTGCGGTTATTCCCGGATTCTCCAAAACTGGCAAGGTCGACAGCTACTACCATGTATTTTTCGGCAAATTGGGTAACCTGGGCATCCCAGATATCCTTATTATTGGCCCAGCCATGAATTAAAATGAGTGCGGGTTTACCACATGATAAATATAATATCCAAGATAACTATATTTATTTAGACGAGTCAAGATCAGGCTTGGAAATGAGGCAATTAATGCAGAAAGAATTACTTTTAAAAAACAATGTGATAGACAAGCATTTTTCCGCGTATTAATTATAATGGATCAACCTTAAAAGAATGAAAAATATCAAACTGGCATTGAAACTGTTCGGGCTCGGATATCTGATCTTGATGATCGGATGCAGTGGGAAAGAAGGTGTTCTGACCTATACCAATCCTATCATCGATAAATACCTCGCGGATCCTTGTATGATGTATGATAAAGGGTATTATTATCTGTTTGCAACTGGTAAAGCGGATGATGGACGGTTTATTCCTATTCATCGGACTACAGATTTCGTACACTGGGAATTTATCCAGGGAGCTGTGGAGAAAGGCAGCGAAACTGATTGGAATTACAAGCATTTTTGGGCCCCGGAAGTTATCAGACTCAATGGTAAATGGCACCTGTACTATACGGCCTCACCCAGCCATTCTCCCAGTAACTCAGGTAATCGGGTTGGTCTGGCTATTGCAGATAATATTGGAGGTCCCTATGAGAATATTGGTGTGATCATACCTCATGCCTCCATAGATGGACATGTTTATGTGGATGAAGATAACTCGATGTATATTTTCTATACCATTGAACATCTTAATGAGGATGGGTTAACCGCAGGTCAGATCTATCAGGATCGTATGCTTTCTCCAACTGAGGTATCCGGACAACCAAAACAAATAATCAGTCATCACTCCTGGCAGGAGGGACCATTTTTACAACACAGGTACAATAAGTATTTCCTTACATACAGCTGCGGGGGATGGACAGATCACACGTATCATGTGCGGTATGCCATTGGCTCCTCCGCGACGGGTCCATTTATTGAACAAGCGGATACTATCCTGGCCACCAACGAAATGGTAAAAGGCCCGGGCCATCACTTCATGTATGCAGATAAAAAAGGGAAAGACTGGATTATTTACCATGGTTGGGATACCGCTTTCACTGCCAGATACCCGAGGATCGATAGAATTTTCTTTCGTGAAAATTCCATATCTTCAGATGGCCCGACATATACCGAACAAAAGGTGGATAAATAATCTCTTGAATGATGAAAAACTTAATAAAATACCTGCCAGTTCTTATCATTTTCATTTCATGCAATGAGGGCAGGGAGTATGATAATCAAATCCAGATACAAGGCCTCCTCGATGAGGTAGAAGTTATCAGGGATGAAGCAGGTATCAACCATGTCTATGCAGGTAATCAGCATGACTTATTTATGGCCCAGGGATATTGTGCGGCCAGGGACAGGCTTTTCCAATTTGAGATCTGGAGAAGACAGGCAACAGGTACAGTAGCAGAAATTCTTGGCCCTCGTGAATTAAATAGAGATATCGGGACCCGCTTGTTTAAGTTCAGGGGGGATATGAAAAGAGAAATGCAGCATTATCACCCTGAGGGGGAAGCCATCATCAATGCCTATACAGAGGGAGTAAATGCATACATTAATGAGATGTTGGAAAACCCAGATTTGCTCCCCGTAACTTTTAAAGCACTCAATATCAAGCCGCAAGAATGGACACCGGAAGTAGTCATATCCCGGCATCAGGGCCTTTTAGGAAATATCGGGACAGAATTGACCATAGGAAGGGCTGTGGCAAAATTAGGTCCGGAGAAAGTGAAAGAATACTTTTGGTTTCACCCCAAAGACCCGGAGATAGAATTGGATCCCTCAATAAATGGAACACTTTTATTTGATGATATCTTAGCATTGTACAATAGTTACAGGTCTCCCTTAAAGTTCCAACCCGAAGATATTATTCCGGCTTACCGGATCCTTTCGGATTCCAGCAAAGCTTCTGCTGATATAGAAAATCACAAAGATAACCATGAGCAATTATGGACCGGAAGTAACAATTGGGTTGTCAATCCCTCACTGACTGCAAACGGGCACAGCTATATGGCTAATGATCCCCACAGGCGTTTGTCTATACCTTCTCTCCGTTATATGGTGCACCTCTCAGCTCCTGGTTGGAACGTAATCGGCGGAGGTGAACCTGAGATCCCCGGTGTATCCATCGGACATAATGATTTTGGTGCCTGGGGACTGACTGTTTTCCGGACAGACGGGGAAGATTTATATGTATATGATCTCAATCCCGAAAACCTGAACCAGTATCAGTATCAGAATGACTGGGAAGATATGACCGTGATCAATGAGATCATCCCGGTAAAGAATAACGAAAATGAATATGTGGAATTGCGTTACACAAGGCATGGTCCGGTTACCTATATTGATTCATTAAACTACAAGGCATATGCTGTAAGGTGTGCGTGGATGGAACCGGGCGGTTCTCCCTACCTGGCCTCACTGAGAATGAATCAGGCAGAAAACTGGGAAGAATTCAGGGAAGCCTGCAACTTCAGCAATATTCCAGGGGAAAATATGATATGGGCAGATCGGGAAGGAAATATTGGCTGGCAGGCAGTAGGCATTGCTCCCGTTCGAAAAAATTTCAGTGGATTGGTCCCGGTTCCAGGCGATGGCCGGTACGAGTGGGATGGATACCTTCCCATAATACAAAAACCAAGTATTAATAACCCGGAAAAGGGGTTTATAGCAACTGCCAACCAGAACGTGACCCCGGAAAATTACACGCATTGGGATGCTATTGCTTACAGGTGGTCCGATGCTTACAGGGGAAACAGGATTAACGAAATACTGGGTTCCGGGAAGAAATTATCTATGGAGGATATGATGAAATTACAGACTGATTATTTGTCTATCCCGGCCCGGACACTTGTTCCGCTTTTAAAAAACCTTCCATTCAATGACTACCTGACCAGTAAAGCCCGAAAGTATCTACTCGACTGGGATTATGTTCTTGATAAAGGGTCCATCCCTGCAGGAATATATATTGCCTGGGAGAAGGAATTACAAAGAAAAATGTTTGAATATATGCCTGATCCTGAAGCCCGGGAAGTAATAGCAAACGTACAAATGACAACCCTGATCCGATGGATATTAAATCCTGAGACTAAATTTGGTCAAGAGGCAGAATCCAAAAGAGATAATTACCTGAGAGGGACATTTACTACTGCTGTTGAAGGATTATCAAGAAGGTTTGGAGATAATATGGCAAGTTGGCAATATGGACAGGAACAATATAAACACGTTAAGCTAATTCATCCCCTGGGTGAAGTGGTTAATAAGAAACTACAAGCTCAACTCAACACCCCTTTAATGCCAAGGGGGGGTAACCAACATACCCCCGGATCTACTTCGGGAGCGAACAACCAGACATCCGGGGCCACGTTCAGGATAATTGTGGATGTTAAAGATTGGGACAGTTCTGTGGGGACCAATTCACCCGGACAGTCGGGAGATCCTGAAAGCCGGTTCTATAAAAATCTATTTGTGCCTTGGGCCAAAGATGAATACTTCCCTGTATATTTTTCAAAACATAAAATTGAATCTGTAGTATTTGAAAAAATAAAACTTATTCCAAAAAATGGAGATCACCAGAACCTTTGACATACTTGACAGATACCGGGAGCATTACATGAAAGAAGATGCCCTGGCGGTTAAACAAAATGGGAAATGGATAAAATACAGCACCCAGCAATATATCAATTATTCCTACCATTTCAGTTTGGGTTTACTGGTGAGGGGATTTAAAAAGGGAGACAAGATCGCATCCATTTCAAATAACAGGCCGGAATGGAATTTCATTGATATGGGGATGGCCATGATCGGGGTTGTGCATGTTCCGCTATATACCTCCCTGAGCTGTCCCGAATATGAAAACATCCTCAGGCATTCAGATGCCCGGTATGTTTTTGTTGCTGACAAAAAACTGCTAGAAAACCTTAAACCGGTAATCGAAAAGGTGGGAAATGTTGAGGGCACCTATACTTTTGATCCTGTTGAAAATGAAAGAAACTGGATGGAACTTACGGAGCAGGGTCAAAAATCTGAGGTTTACAACAGGAAGGATTTTGAGAAAATAAGGTCTGGTATTAAACCGGATGATCTCGCTTCACTGATCTATACTTCTGGAACAACGGGAACATCAAAAGGGGTAATGCTATCACATACCAACCTGGTCAGAAATTTTTTGACTGCTGCTGAAATCTTTGACTTAAAACCGGAACAGAAGTACCTGAGCATTTTACCCTTATGCCATGTGGGCGGAAGGATGGGGAATTACCAGACACAATATAGTGGTAGCAGTATTTATTATGCTGAAAACATGGGAACCATTGCAGCCGACATGCGAGATATTAAACCCCATGGTTTT
>JAZGGT010000741.1:0-3124 GCA_036480555.1 Bacteroidales bacterium
TCAGTGTAGATCCCCCATGTTTTAGAGTAGATATCATAATGTCCGGCTCCGCCACCTGTAGCTACCCATACATCTTTTCGATCACAGATAACCGAATAGATCACATCGTTGGCCAGACCGCTGTTGAATTGTGTAAATGTCTCGAATCTGCCGGCGGACCAGCGGTTCAATCCTCCCAGGGTACCCAGCCAGACATCGCCTGTAAGCTCACTGACATCAATGGAAAGCACACCCGGATGAGCCAGTCCGTCTTCGACTGTATAGGTCCGCCACTCATTGTTCTCGTAAACAGCCAGCCCGTTGCTGGTACCTACCAGGATCCTGTCACCGTCAATACGGACACAGTATGCCTTATCGGCCGGTAATCCATCCTTTTTGGTAAATGTTTTCCAGTTGCCGTATACAGGCATCTCCCCGGCCTCAGGAAATATATTTTTCTCAATTGGGGAGGAACCAGATAAAGAAACGGACAACACTATTACTAATGAAATCCTGGATCCCTTCCCTAAAACCTGGCTTAAGCACTTCATTTTCTTTGATTATTAAGGATTAATATCGGCTTTATAGGTTTCAATGTCTTCCTTATAATATTTGGCATCCCTCAAAGATTTGAGGTATTCCACCAGGTCATTGAGCTGGTCTTTCATCATATCATTGGCCACGCCATGCTTGTCTTCATCATTATACCGGGTCCATATTTCTTCCAGTGTGGCGGCTCGTCCGTCATGCAGGTAGGGAGCGGATTCATAAATATTATTCAGCTGAGGAGAATCAAATAGCATAGGATCATCTGATTCAGACAGGGTACCCACATCAGCCATCTGCATGTTGGTAAAATATGGGGAAGGATGGCAGGTGACACATCGGTTTCCCTCAGGGATCTCATTCCCGAAATTGTCATGCGTCCGGTAAAATAATTTCTTCCCCCTTTTTTGTGCCCTGGTTAATTCACCGTTTGAATTGTATCTCAGATTGGGAGGGTTTTTAATACCCGTGACTATATAGGCAACCAGAGCATCCAGCTCATCATAGTCAAAAGCTTCAGTCCTGGTCAGGATGGTTGAGAAACGCATTCCGTCCTGTTTGTATATGCTTGAATTCTTCCCGTTCCATTTATAGGGAGGAATATCCCCTATATCACGAAGGGTCTGGGTATTGGCCAGGTTCCGGCCCATATCTTTTCCCGCCATGTTGTATACCAGTCCGTCTTCATGGGAATCAGGGTGGCAGGTATAGCAACCATATTGATTCTGAAATGTACCTCCCGAATTATTAAATATCCGGCGTCCCTGTCGTGCCACGGTAATCCTGGACGGGCCTCCCAGATCCAATGTTTTAACGGTCTCCAGATTCTCGGTGCTGATAACTGCGATCCTGTCTTCGAGCCTCTCGGCCACATATAAATATTTACCGTCGGGGGAAAGGACCAGACCTTTGGGATTGGCACCCGTTGGAATGCGTTTCATTACATAAGAGCTGCTTATTCCAAGGTGATTTGAATAGGTGTCTAGTTCTTCAATAGTAGATCCGGCAAGAAGTGTCCGGATCGCAGTAAGATCTATTACTGAAATAATATCCACCCCGGAATGGCTGATAAATGCCTTCTGTTCATCCGGTGTGATGACAATATCGAAAGGATCTGAGTAATAAGCATTTGGTTCGTCCGTAAGCAACTGGACCATCCTGCCTTCATTGCCCGTTTCAATGATCCCTATACCGTGTGTCATCATCCAGCCCTTCTCAACCTGTATGGAAGGTATCAGGTTCTTGGGACGGATCAGCGTGGCCAGGACCATATCCCCAGAGGGTGTAAATGCCACATTTTCCATGATGTGGGCATTTTCAAAGAACCTGCGTTCCGTGACCCTTTGTCTGCCTGCGTCAATTACGGTCATCTCGGTAACAGGTGGGGTTTGGTATGGTTTGGGAAGGGTCCTTCTGCTGGATACATAAAGAAGATCACCTGCGGGAGAAATATCAACCTGTACCGGATTATTTCCCGCCATTAATCTTCGGATTTCAGAACCCGATTGCAGATCTATGAAGGATACTTCGGATGAATATGAATCCACAACAATTAAGAAGCGTTCATCATGGCTGAGCACAAGGCCGGCCGGACCACTGCCTGTTTGGAGTGTGTCGACAACCTGGGCCAGGGGAAGGTCAATCTCATAGATGTTATCAGCCCACTGGTTACTGACATATGCCGTTTTACCATCTCTTTTAAGAATCACACTATGGGGCCGTTCACCTACAGCTATTTTGTCCAGGACTTTCTCCGAGTCAATATCAACTACCAGCAGGGCATTCGCTTCCTGTGCCACCACATATAATGTTTCTCCGTCCGACGAAATGGCCATATTGAATGGTGAAAAATAGTCTGCATTAATGGCTTTCGCAATGAGCCCTTCCTTCTGCGTATACATATGGCAGCGAAGGCAATTCAGGGGATGGTCATCCACGGCTGTAATATAATTAACATGATGCCGTGCCCATTTTTTCCCAGGAATGATAATCAACAGACCCAGGACCAGCAGTACACAAGATAAAATGATTATCTTAATAAAAGTCCGCATGATTATTCAGTTTTTTCGACCGCTGAACTCAGCGTTGTTTCCTGTGTATCCTTCACAGGGATGGAAACCGGTTGTTTTTTCACTGCTAAAGGTACAAAATTCTTCGGTACCAGCTCGGGATCTTCATGGCATCCTACGCAACCACGCCGTTCAAACGGGCGGAGCCACAGCCAGCCGGAAGGCCCGTTTACCACCTGCCCTCTGTCATCAAGGGTCTGAAGCCGGAACGGGGTATCAGCCGATACTTTAAGATAAAAAGAACCATCTTCCTCTACAGGGACAATTCCCATACTTTCATCCATGCCAAGTACCTCTATCATAGTAGCTTTTTCCGGATCACTTAGAACATTATCATGCTGTATGGCTGTCATATTGATATCCTGGCAAAAAAGCTGCCCTGTCGATTCCATTTCATTAACTTCATCAGGAAGGTGCCTGGGCCTGGTATATGCCGCGACCAGGACAGGTTCAACTATATTGTAATCTGAATAGTCAATGATTGATCCGCCCGGCGATCTCTCATTTATTGAAAAATGGTAGAGCCCGGC